>NZ_SJWV01000021.1:0-41785 GCF_004352695.1 Escherichia sp. KCJ4928 | reverse complement strand
TAATCCGGTAGCGGCGTAAAAATCGCGGAAGGGATGAAAAAAACAGCGCCTGACGGCGCTGTGTCTGGCATGCCTGCAATCCGGGAAACCGGACCAGGAAAAAACTTGCAGGCCATAACAGTATCTACGTGATTCCTGCAATTTATTGAATTTGTTGGCCGGATAAGGCATTTACGCCGCATCCGGCATGAACAAAACTCACTTTGTCTGCAATTCGAATCCAGGCCACCATGCCCAGTTGATTCTTTATTGCCAGCCGTAACGACGGCTATAAAATCCTTTCACCAACTGGGTTAATGTCATATACCCTGCCAGAATCGCAACCAGCCACGGGAAATAGCTTAACGGCAGCGCCTGCAGTTGCAGATAACTGGCCAGCGGTGAAAACGGCAATGCGATCCCGACAATCATCACGATCACGGTCATGATCATTAACGGCCACGATGCACAGCTCTGAATAAACGGCACACGGCGGGTGCGGATCATATGCACAATCAGCGTTTGCGACAGTAAGCCCACCACAAACCATCCCGACTGGAACAGCGTTTGCGTTTCCGGCGTGTTGGCATGGAATACCCACCACATCAGGCAAAACGTCAGAATATCGAAGATCGAGCTGATCGGTCCGAAGAAGATCATAAAGCGCCCCAGATCCGCCGGATTCCAACGCTGCGGCTTTTGAATTTGCTCGTCGTCGACGTTATCAAACGGGATCGCCACCTGTGACACATCATACAGCAGGTTCTGAATAAGCAAGTGTAACGGCAACATCGGCAGGAAGGGCAAGAAAGCACTCGCCACCAGCACGCTGAACACATTACCGAAGTTGGAGCTCGCCGTCATTTTGATGTATTTCAGCATGTTGGCGAAAGTGCGACGTCCTTCAATAACCCCCTCTTCCAGCACCATCAGGCTTTTTTCCAGCAGGATGATATCAGCCGCTTCACGGGCAATATCTACCGCGCCGTCCACAGAAATGCCGATATCCGCAGCGCGTAAGGCGGGCGCATCATTAATACCATCGCCCATAAAGCCAACCACATGCCCTTCGCGCTTCAGTAAGGTCACAATGCGTTCTTTATGCATCGGCGTCAGGCGGGCAAACAGCGTGGTGCGCTGTGCGAGATTTGCCAGTTCGTCGTCAGATAGCGTTTCAATATCACTACCAATGACCACCTCTCCCGCGTCCAGCCCCACTTCATGGCACACTTTCGCTGCAACTAACTCACTGTCGCCAGTAAGGATTTTTACGGTGATTCCACTCGCTTTTAATGCCTTCAGTGCCGGAGCGGTTGTCTCTTTTGGCGGATCAAGGAAAGCAATATATCCTTCGAGGATCAGGTCGGATTCATCCGCCCGCTGGTAATCTCCTTCACGCGCTGGCAGGTATTTCGTCGCCACCGCAACCACGCGCAGCCCCTGACGATTAAGCGTATCAGTAACCCGCTTAATCTTACGCAGCATGATGTCATCGAGCGGCACAATCTCGCCATTGTGACGCACCTGCGAACACACATTGAGGATTTCCTGCAATGCACCTTTGCAAACCAGCTGATGGTGCTCGGTATTTTCTGCCACTACCACCGACATCCGGCGACGCTCGAAATCAAACGGAATCTCATCAATTTTTTGCCAACGACTGGCCAGCGAGCGCGCTGACTCTTCATCCGTACCTTCGAGCACCGCTGTATCGAGCAGGTTTTTAAGTCCGGTCTGATAATGACTGTTCAACCACGCGCTATGCAGCACGCGTTCGCTGGTTTTACCGGAGATATCGGTATGATTCTCCAGCACAATTTTGTCCTGTGTCAGGGTGCCAGTTTTATCAGTGCACAGAATATCCATTGCGCCAAAGTTCTGAATAGCATCCAGATGTTTGACGATCACTTTCTGTTTCGACAGCTTTACTGCGCCGCGCGCCAGCGTCGAGGTAACAATCATCGGCAACATTTCCGGCGTTAAGCCTACCGCGACCGAAAGCGCAAACAGTGCCGCTTCCCACCAGTCGCCTTTGGTGTAACCATTGATTAACAGCACCACCGGAGCCATCACCAGCATAAAGCGAATCAGCAGCATACTGACGCGGCTGATCCCTTGCTGAAAGGCATTCGGCTCGCTTTCCTGCTCACTAACACGCCCCGCCAGTTGACCAAACCAGGTATTGGCACCTGTAGCAATCACCATTGCTTGTGCCGTGCCGCTCACCACGGTGGTGCCCATAAAACACAGGGTGTCACACTCCAGCGGATTGCTGTGCTCCGGCTGGCGAGTGGTAGCGGCTTTTTCTACGGGCAGAGACTCACCGGTTAACGACGCCTGAGCGACGAACAGATCCCGCGCCTGCAAGATACGTAAATCTGCCGGGATCATATCCCCCGCCGCCAGTTTTATTATATCGCCGGGCACCAGCTGGTCGATCGGGATCTCCAGCCAGCCATTTTCGCCTTTGTCGTTAATTACGCGCAGAACCGTCGCTGTATTGCTGACCATCGCTTTCAGGGCATCTGCCGCTTTAGTGGAACGTGCTTCCTGAATAAAGTTCAGCAACGTAGAAATAGCGACCATTAGCGCGATAACGCCCGCGGCAAATAAATCTTCCGTGGCGTAAGAAATAGCGCCGAGAATGGTGAGTAAAATATTAAAGGGGTTGCGATAGCAGACCCATAAATGTACCCACCACGGCGACGGTTGTTGTGCGGGTAATTTATTTTCACCATGTTGTTCGCGGGCAGATTCCACTTCCGCCTGATTTAACCCTTCCGGATGGGTGTCGAACGTTTTCCATAATTCTTCTTCGGGCATCACCGCCATTTTCAGGCAATGCGCACTTAAGGACGGCGGGACCGCCGTATTCACTGTCTGCTGCGCGCCAGGCAATGGATCGCGATGAACCAGACGGGAAGGTAAATGGCGAATGAGCCGGGTAAAAATTTCTTTAAACATAAGGAGTCCCTCCGCACTGTCTGAAACAGTACAGAAATGTCTTCAGGCGTGGCGAAGCCTTACCTGAAGGTAATAAAGCTGAGCAGGGACGTTAAAACGTCACGGCCTTACGCATCCGGTAACGCCGTGAAAAGACGGGCTTACCGGAAAAGTTTTAATCTCCGTCGAGGGAGAGGCGTGGGATCAGGTTCCATATAACCTCCGGTAAGTGAAAAAAGCGCCGCAAATAATAAGGAGAATCCAATAATATTCGTAGCATCTATGGCGATATAATACCTGCTGGCAACTAAACCAACGATAAACCAGACTTTACCCATTGCTGAATGCACGGGTAAAGTTAGGCTCAAATAATTAAACAACACGTTACAGGACAACAGGATGCAAAATCGGCTGACCATCAAAGACATCGCACGCTTAAGCGGCGTGGGGAAATCTACAGTTTCCCGGGTGCTGAATAACGAAAGCGGCGTGAGCCAGCGCACCCGCGAGCGTGTTGAAGCAGTGATGAATCAGCATGGATTTTCCCCTTCCCGCTCTGCGCGCGCTATGCGTGGGCAAAGCGATAAAGTGGTCGCCATCATTGTTACCCGCCTGGATTCGTTGTCAGAAAATCTCGCCGTTCAAACCATGCTGCCAGCGTTCTATGAACAAGGTTACGACCCAATCATGATGGAAAGTCAGTTTTCCCCGCAATTAGTTGCCGAACATTTGGGGGTGCTGAAACGGCGTAATATCGACGGCGTAGTGCTGTTCGGTTTTACTGGCATAACAGAAGAAATGTTAGCCCACTGGCAGTCATCGCTGGTTCTGCTGGCGCGTGACGCAAAAGGTTTTGCTTCGGTCTGTTATGACGACGAAGGGGCAATCAAGATCCTGATGCAACGGCTGTATGACCAGGGGCATCGTAATATCAGTTATCTCGGCGTGCCGCATAGTGACGTGACGACCGGGAAGCGACGTCACGAAGCCTACCTGGCGTTCTGCAAAGCGCATAAACTGAATCCCGTTGCCGCTCTGCCAGGCCTTGCTATGAAGCAAGGCTATGAGAACGTAGCAAAAGTGATTACGCCTGAAACTACCGCCTTACTGTGCGCAACCGACACGCTGGCACTTGGCGCAAGTAAATACCTGCAAGAGCAACGCATCGACACCTTGCAACTGGCGAGCGTCGGTAATACGCCATTAATGAAATTCCTTCATCCGGAGATCGTCACCGTAGATCCCGGTTACGCCGAAGCTGGACGCCAGGCGGCCTGCCAATTGATCGCACAGGTAACCGGGCGCAGCGAACCGCAACAAATCATCATCCCCGCCACCCTGTCCTGATCGTTTCCTGAACGATAAATTGTGATCTTCGCTGTGTTTCGGGAACGTTCCCGTTTTTAAATTTTTCCGCGCAATATATTCTGCAGCCAACCAAAAATGTCATCTGCCATGGGGCTTTATGATGAGCAAAATAAACCAAACGGATATCGATCGGTTGATTGAACTGGTCGGCGGGCGCGGCAATATTGCGACAGTGAGCCACTGTATTACTCGCCTGCGCTTTGTCCTCAACCAACCGGCCAATGCCAGACCGAAAGAAATTGAGCAACTCCCCATGGTGAAAGGCTGTTTCACCAATGCCGGGCAATTTCAGGTGGTGATTGGCACCAATGTGGGTGATTACTATCAAGCACTAATAGCGTCAACCGGACAGGCGCAGGTTGATAAAGAGCAGGTAAAAAAAGCCGCCCGGCAGAATATGAAATGGCATGAGCAGTTGATCTCTCATTTCGCGGAGATCTTCTTCCCGTTGCTGCCCGCGTTGATTAGCGGCGGTTTGATCCTCGGTTTTCGCAATGTGATCGGCGATTTGCCCATGAGCAACGGTCAAACGCTGGCGCAAATGTACCCTTCCCTGCAAACGATCTACGATTTTCTGTGGTTGATCGGTGAAGCGATCTTCTTCTACCTGCCGGTCGGGATTTGCTGGTCAGCGGTGAAAAAAATGGGCGGCACGCCGATCCTTGGTATCGTGCTTGGCGTGACACTGGTTTCCCCCCAGCTGATGAACGCTTATCTGCTCGGGCAGCAGCTGCCGGAAGTGTGGGACTTTGGCATGTTCAGCATCGCCAAAGTGGGCTATCAGGCGCAGGTGATCCCGGCACTGTTAGCCGGGCTGGCGCTGGGCGTTATTGAAACTCGCCTTAAACGCATCGTACCGGATTACCTCTATCTGGTGGTGGTGCCCGTCTGTTCGCTGATCCTCGCGGTGTTCCTCGCCCATGCGCTGATTGGTCCGTTTGGTCGCATGATTGGCGATGGCGTTGCCTTTGCGGTACGTCACCTGATGACCGGCAGCTTTGCTCCGATTGGTGCGGCATTGTTTGGCTTCCTGTACGCGCCGCTGGTGATCACCGGCGTACACCAGACCACCCTTGCTATTGATTTGCAGATGATTCAAAGCATGGGTGGCACGCCAGTGTGGCCGCTGATTGCGCTGTCGAATATCGCTCAGGGCTCCGCCGTGATAGGCATTATCATTTCCAGCCGCAAGCACAATGAACGCGAGATCTCCGTGCCTGCCGCTATCTCCGCCTGGCTTGGGGTCACTGAGCCTGCAATGTACGGCATCAACCTGAAATATCGCTTCCCGATGCTGTGCGCGATGATTGGTTCTGGTCTGGCAGGATTACTATGCGGCCTGAACGGCGTTATGGCGAATGGTATCGGCGTAGGCGGCCTGCCGGGAATTCTCTCGATTCAACCGAGCTACTGGCAGGTATTTGCGCTGGCAATGGTTATCGCCATCATCATCCCGATTGTACTCACCTCGTTTATCTATCAGCGGAAATACCGCCTGGGCACGCTGGATATTGTTTAATTTTCTTCGGGGCGCAATTGCGCCCCCTCGCATTTGCAGGAATAACGTAATGACTAATCTTCCCCACTGGTGGCAAAACGGCGTTATCTACCAGATTTATCCAAAGAGTTTTCAGGACACCACGGGTAGCGGCACCGGCGATTTACGTGGCGTTATCCAACGCCTGGACTATCTGCATAAACTGGGCGTTGATGCCATCTGGCTAACCCCCTTTTATATCTCTCCCCAGGTCGATAACGGTTACGACGTAGCGAACTATACGGCGATTGATCCCACCTACGGCACGCTGGACGATTTTGACGAACTGGTGACGCAGGCAAAATCGCGCGGGATTCGTATCATTCTCGATATGGTGTTTAACCATACCTCTACCCAACATGCCTGGTTTCGCGAGGCGCTGAACAAAGAAAGCCCTTACCGCCAGTTTTATATCTGGCGCGATGGCGAACCAGAAACGCCACCGAACAACTGGCGTTCAAAATTTGGCGGTAGTGCGTGGCGCTGGCATGCGGAAAGCGAACAGTACTATTTGCATCTCTTTGCACCAGAACAGGCGGATCTCAACTGGGAGAATCCAGCGGTACGCGCAGAGCTGAAAAAAGTCTGTGAATTCTGGGCCGATCGTGGGGTCGACGGGTTGCGCCTGGATGTGGTGAATCTGATCTCCAAAGACCCGCGTTTCCCTGAAGACCTGGATGGCGACGGGCGTCGCTTTTACACCGACGGGCCACGAGCACACGAGTTTTTGCACGAGATGAACCGCGATGTGTTTACGCCACGCGGGTTAATGACCGTAGGTGAAATGTCCTCCACCAGCCTTGAGCATTGCCAGCGATACGCGGCACTGACAGGCAGTGAATTGTCGATGACCTTTAATTTTCATCACCTGAAGGTCGATTATCCCGGTGGTGAAAAATGGACGCTGGCTAAACCTGACTTTGTGGCGTTGAAAACATTGTTCCGCCACTGGCAACAAGGAATGCACAACGTGGCATGGAATGCCTTGTTCTGGTGTAACCACGATCAGCCGCGCATTATTTCTCGCTTTGGTGATGAAGGTGAATACCGCGTGCCTGCGGCAAAAATGCTGGCGATGGTGCTGCATGGCATGCAGGGAACGCCGTATATCTACCAGGGCGAAGAGATTGGCATGACCAACCCGCATTTCACGCGCATTACTGACTATCGCGACGTGGAGAGCCTCAATATGTTTGCCGAGCTGCGCAACGATGGTCGTGATGCCGACGAGTTATTGGCAATCCTCGCCAGTAAATCCCGTGACAACAGCCGCACGCCCATGCAATGGAGCAACGGCGATAATGCCGGGTTTACGGCTGGCGAACCGTGGATTGGCCTGGGCGATAACTATCAACAAATCAACGTAGAAGCCGCGCTGGCCGATGACTCCTCGGTGTTTTACACCTACCAAAAGTTAATCGCACTGCGTAAGCAAGAAGCCATCCTGACATGGGGCAATTACCAGGATCTGCTGCCAAACAGCCCTGTATTGTGGTGCTATCGCCGTGAATGGAAGGGGCAAACCTTGCTGGTCATTGCCAACCTTAGCCGTGAGATCCAACCCTGGCAGCCAGGGCAAATGCGCGGCAACTGGCAGCTTGTGATGCATAACTACGAAGAAGCCTCACCACAACCCTGTGCCATGACTTTACGGCCTTTTGAGGCTGTCTGGTGGTTACAGAAGTAAGTATCCGCTAAGCCCCGGGAATGCCTGTCATTCCGGGGTTTTGTCTGTCAGCATGTTGTTTTTGTTGATTTTTCAACCAGCAAATTCATTAAAAAATTTACATAACGCTGTAGCGCCCGTCATCCGTACGCTCTGCTTTTTACTTTGAGCTACATCAAAAAAAGTTCAAACATCCTTGATGCAAAGCACTATATATAGACTTTAAAATGCGTCCCAACCCAATATGTTGTATTAATCGACTATAATTGCTACTACAGCTCCCCACGAAAAAGGTGCGGCGTTGTGGATAAGCGGATGGCGATTGCGGAAAGCACCGGAAAACGAAACGAAAAAACCGGAAAACGCCTTTCCCAATTTCTGTGGATAACCTGTTCTTAAAAATATGGAGCGATCATGACACCGCATGTGATGAAACGAGACGGCTGCAAAGTGCCGTTTAAATCAGAGCGCATCAAAGAAGCGATTCTGCGTGCAGCTAAAGCAGCGGAAGTCGATGATGCCGATTATTGCGCCACTGTTGCCGCGGTTGTCAGCGAGCAGATGCAGGGCCGCAACCAGGTGGATATCAACGAGATCCAGACCGCAGTTGAAAACCAGCTGATGTCGGGTCCATACAAACAACTGGCTCGTGCTTACATCGAGTACCGTCACGATCGCGACATTGAACGTGAAAAACGCGGTCGCCTGAACCAGGAGATCCGTGGTCTGGTCGAGCAGACCAACGCCTCGTTACTCAACGAAAACGCCAACAAAGACAGCAAGGTGATTCCAACCCAGCGCGACCTGCTGGCCGGGATCGTGGCTAAACACTATGCACGTCAGCACCTGCTGCCGCGTGACGTGGTGCAGGCACATGAGCGTGGCGATATTCACTATCACGATCTCGATTACTCGCCGTTCTTCCCGATGTTCAACTGCATGTTGATCGACCTGAAAGGCATGCTGACCCAGGGCTTTAAGATGGGGAACGCCGAGATTGAACCGCCGAAGTCGATCTCTACGGCAACCGCGGTAACTGCGCAGATTATTGCTCAGGTCGCCAGCCATATTTATGGCGGCACCACCATTAACCGTATCGATGAAGTGCTGGCGCCGTTTGTTACCGCCAGCTACAACAAACATCGCAAGACCGCAGAAGAGTGGAACATCCCGGACGCCGAAGGCTACGCAAACTCTCGTACCATCAAAGAGTGCTACGATGCCTTCCAGTCGCTGGAGTACGAAGTAAACACCCTGCACACCGCCAACGGTCAGACGCCGTTTGTAACCTTTGGTTTTGGTCTGGGCACCAGCTGGGAATCGCGCCTGATTCAGGAATCGATCCTGCGTAACCGTATCGCAGGCCTCGGTAAAAACCGTAAAACTGCGGTGTTCCCGAAACTGGTGTTTGCGATTCGCGATGGTCTGAACCATAAAAAAGGCGATCCGAACTACGACATCAAACAGCTGGCGCTGGAGTGCGCAAGCAAGCGCATGTATCCGGATATCCTGAACTACGATCAGGTAGTGAAAGTCACCGGTTCGTTTAAAACCCCGATGGGCTGCCGCAGCTTCCTCGGCGTGTGGGAAAATGAAAACGGCGAGCAGATCCACGATGGTCGTAACAACCTCGGCGTGATCAGCCTGAACCTGCCGCGTATTGCTCTGGAAGCAAAAGGCGATGAAGCCACCTTCTGGAAGCTGCTGGATGAACGTCTGGTGCTGGCACGTAAGGCGCTGATGACCCGTATCGCTCGTCTCGAAGGCGTGAAAGCGCGCGTGGCCCCGATCCTCTATATGGAAGGTGCTTGTGGCGTACGTCTGAATGCTGACGATGATGTTTCTGAAATCTTCAAAAACGGTCGTGCGTCTATTTCGCTGGGTTACATCGGCATCCACGAAACCATTAACGCGCTGTTCGGCGGCGAGCATGTTTACGACAACGAGCAGCTTCGCGCGAAAGGTATCGCCATTGTTGAACGTCTGCGCCAGGCAGTGGATCAGTGGAAAGAAGAAACGGGTTATGGTTTCAGTCTCTACAGCACGCCGAGTGAAAACCTGTGCGACCGCTTCTGCCGTCTCGATACTGCTGAGTTTGGCGTGGTGCCGGGCGTGACCGATAAAGGTTACTACACCAACAGTTTCCACCTCGATGTGGAGAAGAAGGTGAACCCGTACGACAAGATCGACTTTGAAGCGCCTTACCCGCCGCTGGCGAACGGTGGTTTCATTTGCTACGGCGAGTATCCAAACATTCAGCACAACCTGAAGGCGCTGGAAGATGTCTGGGATTACAGCTATCAGCATGTACCGTATTACGGCACCAATACACCGATTGATGAGTGCTACGAGTGTGGCTTTACCGGTGAGTTCGAGTGCACCAGCAAAGGCTTCACTTGCCCGAAATGTGGTAACCATGACGCCTCCCGTGTGTCGGTGACTCGCCGCGTGTGCGGATATTTAGGTAGCCCGGATGCACGTCCATTTAACGCCGGTAAGCAGGAAGAAGTTAAGCGCCGCGTTAAACATTTGGGGAATGGGCAGATAGGTTAATCTTCACTCTACGTTAAGCAAATGCCGGATGCGGCGTAAACGCCTTATCCGGCCTACATGGCAACAACGATTGTAGGTCTGATAAGACGCGACAGCGTCGCATCAGGCGTTGATTACCGGATGCATCCTATACGCGGACTGATAAGCCAGGCGAAACAATGAATTATCATCAGTACTATCCTGTCGACATCGTCAACGGCCCCGGCACTCGCTGCACCCTGTTTGTCTCCGGGTGTGTTCATGAATGCCCCGGTTGCTATAACAAAAGCACATGGCGGGTAAATTCCGGTCAGACATTTACTAAAGCAATGGAAGACCAGATTATTAACGATCTGAATGACACTCGTATCAAACGCCAGGGTATTTCCCTCTCCGGCGGCGATCCGCTGCATCCGCAAAACGTGCCGGATATTCTGAAACTGGTAAAACGCATCCGCGCCGAGTGTCCGGGTAAAGACATCTGGGTGTGGACAGGCTATAAACTCGACGAACTCAACGCTGCGCAAATGCAGGTTGTTGATTTGATTAACGTACTGGTCGACGGCAAATTTGTGCAGGATTTAAAAGACCCTTCCCTGATCTGGCGCGGCAGCAGCAATCAGGTGGTGCATCATTTGCGATGATAAGTTCCCTGTTACCTGAGTGCAGGCAACAGGGAAATGAGGAATTAACGATACTTCTGGTGATAGGCGTTGCGGGTCGTTTTCAGTTGCTCTGCAGCAGCCTGCGCTTCTTTTACTTTACCTTCATTTGCCAGCTTCAGCGCGTCGTCAATCTGACCGACCAGAATGTCGAAACCGTGGCGGAAATCTTTCATTTCCGGGCTGTCCGGTGATTTATCTTCGAGCTTCGGCGGCGTTGCTTTTTGCGCATCCAGCGCTGCGGCGCGCATCTTCGTTAACGCGTCTTTGACTTGCGCCGCGTTATCCGCTTTTTCGATCACTTTTAAATTGTCGTTGAGGGTTTCCATATTGTCTTCAAGATCAGCGGCAAACGACGCAGAACTGAATACCAACGAGGAGACTGCAAGAATAGCTAACAGGCTTTTACGCATTGCTCACTTCCTTTTTTATTTACACTTCATCCTTCACACTGCCTCATCGACGGCTACGCTCATTCGCCCGGGTCACGTACTGCGAGTACGCTCCCCGGCCCTCATTCACTTTCCGTCTCGATGCAGTGCGAATGATTTTGTGTAATTTTTTAGTTTATAGCGCGGCAGGTCGCGCCAGTTTTTTACTGCCCGGCGATTTTCATCTCCGGCAACAGCACAGAACCACACTGTATATTACTGCGTGTTTCAATATCGTTACCGACGGTGACAATATTGCGCCACATATCTTTTAAATTACCTGCGATGGTGATTTCACTAACGGGATACTGAATTTCGCCATTCTCTACCCAGAAGCCCGCTGCACCACGGGAATAATCACCGGTAATGGCACTCACGCCCTGGCCCATCAGCTCCGTCACCACCAGCCCGGTGCCCATCTCTTTGAGCATTTGTTCGAAGCTTAGCCCTTGTCCGGCAATCCGCCAGTTGTGAATACCGCCCGCATGTCCGGTGCTTTTCAGCCCCAGTTTCCGCGCCGAGTAGCTGGTCAGCAGCCACTGAGTCAGGATGCCATCTTTAATAATATCGCGACGCTCGGTGCGCACACCTTCGCTGTCGAATGGCGTCGACGCCAGCCCTTTCAGCAGATGCGGATGCTCTTCAATGGTCAGCCAGTCCGGCAGAATTTGTTTACCCAGCGAATCCAGCAGAAAGGTAGATTTACGGTAAACCGAGCCACCCGCTATCGCCCCCACCAGATGGCCAAAAAGCCCGGTTGCCACTTCATTGGCAAAAATGACTGGCGCTTTCATGGTGGAGAGTTTACGCGGTGACAGGCGCGATAAAGTACGGCGAGCACAGTCGGCCCCGACCCACTCTGGCGTTTGCAGATCGCTCATCGCGCGGCCAATGGTGTAGGCGTAATCACGCTCCATATCGCCATTTTCTTCGGCAATTACACAGCTGGAGAGCGAATGACGCGTTGAGCAGTAACCCTGCAACATGCCGTGGCTGTTGCCAAAAACTTTGACACCGTAGTGGCTGTTAAAGCTGCCACCTTCGGTATTGGTAATGCGTTTGTCCGCCTGCAATGCCGCCTGTTCTGCGCGGGCCGCCAGTTCAATGGCTTCATCCGGGGAAACTTCCGCAGGGTGGAACAAGTCGAGATCTGGTGCGTCAAAGGCCAGCAGCTCTTTGTCTGCCACGCCGGCACAGGGATCTGGCGAGGTATAACGGGCAATATCCAGCGCCGCCTGTACAGTACGGGCAATGGCCTGCGGGCTTAAATCGGTGGATGATGCGCTACCTTTGCGGTTCTGGTGATAAACAGTGATCCCCAGCGCGCCATCGCTATTGAATTCAACATTCTCCACTTCACCATAACGCGTGCTTACGCTAATGCCGGTGGTCTTGCTGACGGCAACTTCCGCACCGTCCGATTTGCCTGAGGCCAACTCCAGCGCAGTGGAAACTGCTTCTTCCAGAATCTTGCGCTGCGCTTCAACTTGAGAGATTACTTTCATTGCAAGTGCCATAATGTAGAGAGTTTCTCTGAAGTCTAACAGAGAACCGTTTTTCAGTGCGCATCTTAACTGGTAACATTAGCCTCTTTTTTTAAGGAGCCTGAGATGACTAAGCAGCCCGAAGACTGGCTCGACGACGTTCCCGGTGATGACATCGAAGACGAAGACGATGAAATTATCTGGGTCAGTAAAAGTGAAATTAAACGTGATGCCGAGGAGCTAAAACGCCTTGGCGCGGAAATTGTTGATCTGGGGAAAAACGCGCTGGATAAGATCCCGTTAGATGCGGATCTGCGCGCGGCTATTGAGCTCGCCCAGCGTATTAAGATGGAAGGTCGCCGCCGCCAGTTGCAGCTCATCGGTAAGATGCTGCGCCAGCGCGATGTAGAACCGATCCGTCAGGCGCTGGATAAGCTGAAAAACCGTCACAACCAGCAGGTGGTGCTGTTCCATAAACTGGAAAACCTGCGCGATCGTCTGATCGATCAAGGTGATGACGCCATCGCTGAGGTATTAAATCTGTGGCCCGATGCCGATCGTCAGCAGCTGCGTACTCTGATCCGCAACGCGAAGAAAGAGAAAGAAGGGAATAAGCCGCCGAAATCCGCACGCCAGATTTTCCAGTATCTGCGCGAACTGGCGGAGAATGAAGGGTAATTTTCGTTGTTGATGTGAGTATGGTTTGCCGGATGCGGTGCACCTGTAGGCCTGATAAGACGCATCAAGCGTCGCATCAGGCACTATGCTCAAATGCCGGATGCGGCGTAAACGCCTTATCCGGCAATGCTATCTCAGGCTGAGGCCGAATTACTGCGCAGCTTCCGCCTTCTTCGCCAGACCATCCAGCAGTTTCTGATGGATCCCACCAAAACCGCCGTTGCTCATGACCAGAATATGGTCGCCAGGCTGAGCGGTTTTCACCACCATATCTGCCAGCGTATCCACATCGCCACTCCAGTGTGCAGGCTGAACGCAGGCTTCTGCCACTTCTGCCACCTGCCACGGAATATGCGCCGGTTGCAGCAGGAAGACTTCATCGGCACGACCTAATGAAGGTGCCAGATCGTCTTTGCAGATCCCCATTTTCATGGTATTCGAGCGCGGCTCCAGCACAGCAATAATGCGCGCCGTACCACCAACTTTGCCACGCAGCGCCGCAAGCGTTGCCAGAATTGCCGTCGGGTGATGGGCAAAATCGTCATATACCGTCACGCCATTCGCTTCACCACGCAACTCCAGACGGCGACGAGCGTTAATAAACGAACCCAGCGCGTTAGCGGCATCTGCAGGCGCTACACCAACATGGCGAGCCGCCGCAATCGCCATCAGGCCATTGTGCATATTATGTTCGCCCACCAGCGACCATTTCACTTCGCCCACTTTTTCGCCATCCAGCAAGACTTCCCATTCAGAAGCGTCAGTGGTCAGCTTTTTCGCCTGCCAGTGACCCTGCTCACCCACCAGCTCCTGCTCGCTCCAGCAGCCCATCGCCATGGTCTGTTTCAGGTTGATGTCATTTTCCGGCCAGATAATACGGCCCTGCCCCGGAACGATACGCACCAGATGGTGGAACTGTTTCTGGATCGCTTTCAGGTCGTCAAAGATATCGGCGTGATCGAACTCAAGGTTGTTGAGGATCAGCGTACGCGGGCAGTAATGGACAAATTTAGAGCGTTTGTCGAAGAAGGCGCAGTCATACTCATCCGCTTCGATAACAAAGAAGTCG
Organism: Escherichia sp. KCJ4928; assembly: GCF_004352695.1. NCBI lineage: Bacteria > Pseudomonadati > Pseudomonadota > Gammaproteobacteria > Enterobacterales > Enterobacteriaceae > Escherichia > Escherichia sp. KCJ4928. The sequence goes on along the minus strand of NZ_SJWV01000021.1, from coordinate 27,436 downwards.
CTTTCGCCCAGACGCGCCGAAACCTCAAAGTTCCCCGGCACACCGCCGATCACAAATCCCGGTTTGTAACCGCACTGTTCCAGAATCCAGGTCGCCATTCCCGCGGTGGTAGTTTTGCCGTGTGTACCGGCAACGGCCAGCACCCAGCGGTCGCGCAGCACAAAATCGTGCAGCCACTGTGGACCTGACATATAAGGGATGTTTTTTTCCAGTACCGCTTCCACACACGGATTTCCACGGGTCATGGCGTTGCCAATAATCACCAGATCCGGCTGCGGATCGAGCTGGCTGGCATCGTAACCCTGAATCAGCTCAATGCCTTGCTTCTCAAGTAAGGTGCTCATCGGCGGATACACATTGGCGTCCGAACCCGTTACTTCATGGCCTAACTGGCGCGCCAGCATCGCCAGACCGCCCATAAATGTGCCACAAATTCCTAAAATATGAATGCGCATACGTCACTATCCTTTTTTAATCTGCCGCTCATTTTACGCATATGTCGGGCAAGTGAGAAACGCATTTCAGGATAATCCGCAATTTGCTGGCGCGATTCACCTGAGCGCAACATTGAGATTATTTGTTAAGATTGTTGCGGTCGCTTTACTCCATAAACATTGCAGGGAAAGTTTTATGAAAACGTTAGGTGAATTTATTGTCGAAAAGCAGCACGAGTTTTCTCATGCTACCGGTGAGCTCACTGCTTTGCTGTCGGCAATAAAACTGGGCGCCAAGATTATCCATCGCGATATCAACAAAGCAGGACTGGTTGATATCCTGGGTGCCAGCGGTGCTGAGAACGTGCAGGGCGAGGTTCAGCAGAAACTCGACTTGTTCGCTAATGAAAAACTGAAAGCCGCACTGAAAGCACGCGATATCGTTGCGGGCATTGCCTCTGAAGAAGAAGATGAGATTGTCGTCTTTGAAGGCTGTGAACACGCAAAATACGTGGTGCTGATGGACCCCCTGGATGGCTCGTCCAACATCGATGTTAACGTCTCTGTCGGTACCATTTTCTCCATCTACCGCCGCGTTACGCCTGTTGGCACGCCGGTAACGGAAGAAGATTTCCTCCAGCCTGGTAACAAACAGGTTGCGGCAGGTTACGTGGTATACGGCTCCTCTACCATGCTGGTTTACACCACCGGATGCGGTGTTCACGCCTTTACTTACGATCCTTCGCTGGGCGTTTTCTGCCTGTGCCAGGAACGGATGCGCTTCCCGGAGAAAGGCAAAACCTACTCCATCAACGAAGGAAACTACATTAAGTTTCCGAACGGGGTGAAGAAGTACATTAAATTCTGCCAGGAAGAAGATAAATCCACCAACCGCCCGTATACCTCACGTTATATCGGTTCACTGGTCGCGGATTTCCACCGTAACCTGCTGAAAGGCGGTATTTATCTCTACCCAAGCACCGCCAGCCACCCGGACGGCAAACTGCGTTTGCTGTATGAGTGCAACCCGATGGCATTCCTGGCGGAACAAGCGGGCGGTAAAGCGAGCGATGGCAAAGAGCGTATTCTGGATATCATCCCGGAAACTCTGCACCAGCGCCGTTCGTTCTTTGTCGGCAACGACCATATGGTTGAAGATGTCGAACGCTTTATCCGTGAATTCCCGGACGCGTAATCTCCTGCGCCTCTCCACACGGAGAGGCGTTTTTATCGCTGCGCAATATTGACTCTTGTCACTGGCGAACTCTGACGATTCTCCCACAGCACCGTTAATCCACGCTGTAAGGCAATAAAAATGAACAGCAAAATGCCGATGGCGATTTTCGTCCACCAGGAACTCAGCGTACCGTCAAAGTTGATATAAGTCTGAATTAGCCCCTGAATCGCCACGCCAAAAAGCGTCCCTAATACCGTTCCAACGCCACCGCTCAAAAGCGTACCGCCAATTACCACTGAGGCGATAGCATCCAGTTCCACACCTACGCCCGCCAGCGCATATCCGGCCTGGGTATAAATCGAGAAGACAATCCCCGCCAGCGTTGCCAGTCCGGTGGAGAGCATATAAATGCGAATAGTGGTGCTGCGGGTAGAAATCCCCATCAGGTTTGCCGACGTTGCGTTGCCGCCAATGGCGTATACCTGATTACCAAAACGGGTACGATGCGCGAGGAATATGCCGATAACCACCACCGCCAGCATCAGCAGTCCCATCGCACTTAAGCGACCGCCGCCAGGGATTTTCCACGCAAGGCTTGAGAGCGTGTCATAAATGGGATGGTTTATCGGGATCGACTCTTCTGAAACGAGATAGCTGACGCCGCGCAAAAAGAACATTCCTGCCAGGGTAATGATAAATGCCGGGATCTTCAGGGCGTCGATCAAAAGCCCCATAAATGCGCCAAAGGCACAGCCCATCACCAGCACTAGCGGAAACGCCAGCAGCGGCGAGAGGCCGAAATCGCCAATCACTTTTGCCAGAAACACGCCAGTAAAGGCGATCACCGAACCGACGGAGAGATCGATACCGCCAGAGAGGATCACAAAGGTCATGCCAACGGCGATTATCCCAAGAAAGGCGTTATCGGTCAGGATATTGCAGATCACTCTTGTGGAAGCAAAACCGGGAAACTGGGTCAGGCAGTAGAGATAGCCCAGCACAAAGACACCGATGGTGATCATCAGCGGCAAGTTACGTTTTATCATGGCTACGTACTCCTTTAATCAGACTGATAAAGCGTTGCGACTGAACAATCAGCACACAAAGCACCACCACCGCTTTTACGACCTGGTTCATCTCCGGCGGAAAGCCAGAAAGTAAAATTCCGGTGTTCATCCCCTGAATAATCAGCGCCCCCACGACTGAGAGCAGCAGGTTAAAGCGCCCGCCCATCAGCGATCCGCCGCCAATCACCACCGCAAGAATGGCGTCCAGCTCCAGCCATAACCCGGCGTTATTGGCATCGGCACCGCGAATATCCGCCGCCACGATAATGCCCGCAATCGCCGCACACAGCCCGCTCAACACGTAGGTGAGCATGACGATGATCCGCGTGTTTACCCCGGCATTTTTTGCCGCCCGAATGTTGATACCAACGGCTTCGATAAACATCCCCAGCGCCGTTTTGCGGGTCAACAGCCAGAACAGGAGAAGCGTCAGCACCGCGATAATGACCGGCGTTGGCAGGAACAACAGCGATCCGCTGCCAAACCATGAGAGATCCGGCGAGTTAAACGTGACGATCTGCCCGGCGGTGATCAGTTGCGCCACGCCGCGCCCGGCGACCATCAGGATCAGGGTGGCGACAAACGGCTGAATTTTGAGGATCGCTACCAGTATGCCGTTCCACAATCCCGCCAGGATGCCGGTGCCCAGGGCGCTTAACAAAACAATCGGCAGGCTGAATCCCGCGACCGTCATCGCAGCCGTTGTGGCTCCGGCGATAGCCATCACCGCCCCTACGGAGAGATCAATCCCACCGGTGGCGATCACCAGCGTCATACCAATCGCCAGTAACGCAACGGGAGCTGCACGGTTAAGAATGTCGATAGGGCTACCGAACAAACGCCCATCCTGAAGCACCACCTGCCAGAAATGCGGGGCTACCAGGCTATCGACCAGCAGCACCAGCAATAGCGCCGCCAGCTGCGGCATTCCCGTTGGCCAGCGAAAGCGCCTTTTCGGCGGCGTAGTGTCCGGGAGAGATTGAGGCATCACACTGTTCTCCTTACGCCGCAATGGCGTTCATGATCGCCGGAACGGAAAGCTCTGCCAGCGGGATCTCCGCCACCTGTTTGCGATCGCGCATGATAATCACCCGATCGGCATAGCCCACCAGCTCTTCCAGTTCGGAGGAGATCACCAACAGCGCCAGACCGTCAGCACACAGCGTTTCAATCAGGCGGATGATCTCGGCGTGGGCACCAACATCAATGCCGCGGGTTGGCTCGTCGAGGATCAGAAATTGCGGTCGGGTCAGTAGCCAACGTGAAAGCAACACTTTTTGCTGATTGCCGCCAGAGAGAAATTCAATCGGTTGTTCAGTTGAAGGTGTGCGAATGCCAAGCTGGCGGATAAAGCGTTCGGCAATCTCTTGCTGCTCTTTGCGGGAAATGGGTCGTAGCCAGCCGCGCTGGGCCTGGAGAGCGAGGATGATATTTTCCCGCACCGAGGCGGCAGCGATGATGCCATCGGTTTTCCTGTCTTCCGGGCAGAATCCGATGCCCAGTACTGAAGCCTGATGTGGCGATCGCAGGGTTTGCGGTTTGCCTTTGATCAACGCCGTGCCGCTGTCAGCAGGTTTGATACCGAAGATCACTTCGGCGGTTTCGGTACGTCCGGATCCCAGCAAGCCTGCCAGGCCGACGATCTCGCCGGGGCGTACTTCGAGATCAAACGGTGCGATCGTTCCTTTTTTGCCGTAATTTTTGAACGCGGCAACGGGTTTGTCGCTCAACAATGTTCGCCCGGCACGCTGTAGCGCGTGGGTATCCAGCTCGCGCCCCAGCATCATTTTTACCAGTTCGATCTGCGGTAGCTCGCGCGTTTCCCGACAGCCTACGAAACTGCCGTTGCGTAAGACGGTGATCCGATCGCTGACCTGATAGACCTGATCGAGAAAGTGAGTGACAAAGATCAGGCTGACGCCGCGATCGCGCAACTGACGCATCAGGCCAAACAGTAACTCTACTTCCTGGGTGTCGAGGCTGGCGGTGGGTTCATCGAGGATCAGCACTTTGGCGGAGAGATCGATAGCCCGGCAAATGGCGACGATTTGCTGCATCGCCACCGAAAAACGGTTAAGCGGTTCACGCACGTCGAGGGAGAAACCGTAAGATGTCATCAGTTCGGTGGCACGCTTTTCCATCTCTTTGCGGCGTAGAAAGCCGAAACGTTTGGGTTCGCGACCTATGAATAGATTATCAGCGACCGACATATTGGGTAGCAGGTTGACTTCCTGATAAACGGTTCCGATGCCGAGTTGTTGTGCATGGGCGGTATTTTTCGGTGAGATAGCCTGGCCTTCCAGCCAGATGGTGCCGCGATCGGCGTGGTATACACCGGTTAATGCTTTGATTAGCGTCGATTTTCCCGCCCCGTTTTCACCGAGCAGCGCCATGATTTCGCCACGGCGCAGGCTGAAATCAACGTTGTCTAACGCTTTGACGCCGGGGAAAAATTTACTTAATCCTTCGGTGCGGAGGATCTCCTGGTGTTGGTTAGTCGTCATGGTTTCCCCCGGTGTAAAGCGTGCTCCCAGTAGGCATGATAAGACGCGGTAAGCGTCGCATCAGGCTTCAGCGCACCACCGCCGGATGCGGCGCGAGCGCCTTATCCGGCCTACGAATCGGCATCAGGCATAGCAACCCTCAATACCCCATATTTTTCTTCTTCTCTAACTCTTCTTTTGCGGTATCAGGCAGGTAAAGGGTGGATTTGGTTAACGTCAGCTTTTCAGGCATGGTGCCGTCTTTTTTGTATTTCTCCAGCGCGTCAAAAGCGGGTCCCGCCATATTCGGCGTCAGTTCAACACTGGCGTTCGCTTCGCCATCAATCATCGCTTTGTAGATGTCCGGTACACCGTCAATGGAACCCGTGAGGATATCTTTGCCCGGTTTCAGGCCCGCTTCTTTAATTGCCTGAATTGCGCCAATCACCATGTCATCGTTATGGGCGTAAACCATGCAGATGTTTTTGCCGTTGTTTTCCGCTTTGATAAAGCTTTCCATGACTTCTTTGCCTTTACTGCGGGTAAAGTCACCTGACTGCGAGCGGATAATTTTGATATTTGGCGCATTCTTAATGGCTTCGGCAAAGCCTTTCTTGCGGTCAATGGCGACGCTGGCCCCAACGGTGCCCTGCAGCTCCACCACGTTGCATGGTTTGCCATTCACTTCTTTTACCAGCCAGTCACCGATCAACTTACCTTCGAGGATGTTGTCGGCAGTAACGGTGGTCATATAGAGAGATTTGTCTTTCACATCGATGGAACGGTCGAGCAAGAAGACCGGGATTTCGGCATCTTTCGCCTCTTTTAATACCGGTTCCCAACCCGTCGCAACCACTGGAGCGATAAAGATCGCATCCACCCCTTGTGCAACGAAGGAACGTACCGCTTTAATCTGGTTTTCCTGCTTTTGCTGACCATCGGCAATTTTCAACGTAATTCCGCGTTTTTCGGCCTCACTTTTCGCCACATTGGTTTCTGCGGCACGCCAGCCGGATTCCGATCCGACCTGCGAAAATCCTACGGTTAATGGAGCGGCCAACGCCATAGACGACATGGCTGCCGAGACTGCAGAGACTACAAGTAAGCGTTTCCACATAGGGTTGTCCTCGTCGGGGTAATTATTATTGGTGAAAAGATGTTCGCGAAAAAACTATAGACAATTCGTTATGTAACGGATTGCGTTACATCACACTTCAAAAAAGTAAATAAAACGTTAATCACAAGTTTGTAATCGCTTTCATCTCACTATGAAAAATGCGGCTACGGTTATGGATTTTCCTGCTCTGCATACCGTCTTAAAACTGGCGAAAAAGGAAAATGAAGACGAAAACAAGCGAAGACATTCGGCGCGAGTTGGCTATAATACTCGGCACTTGTTTGCCACATATTTTTAAAGGAAACAGACATGAGCTTACTCAACGTCCCTGCGGGTAAAGATCTGCCGGAAGACATCTACGTGGTTATTGAGATCCCGGCTAACGCAGATCCGATCAAATACGAAATCGACAAAGAGAGCGGCGCACTGTTCGTTGACCGCTTCATGTCCACCGCGATGTTCTATCCGTGCAACTACGGTTACATCAACCACACCCTGTCTCTGGACGGTGACCCGGTTGACGTACTGGTCCCGACTCCGTACCCGCTGCAGCCGGGTTCTGTGATCCGTTGCCGTCCGGTTGGCGTTCTGAAAATGACCGACGAAGCCGGTGAAGATGCGAAACTGATTGCTGTTCCGCACACCAAGCTGAGCAAAGAATACGATCACATTAAAGACGTTAACGATCTGCCAGAGCTGCTGAAAGCGCAGATCGCTCACTTCTTCGAGCACTACAAAGACCTCGAAAAAGGCAAGTGGGTGAAAGTTGAAGGTTGGGAAAACGCAGAAGCCGCTAAAGCTGAAATCGTTGCCTCCTTCGAGCGCGCAAAGAATAAATAAGTTCTTCTGGCGCAATAACCCTGAACACCGGGCTTCGGTTAGTAAGGGTTTTTTTATGCCCGCGATAAATAAACACACCTTATTCCACCACCGCCTGCAAGCGTAATAACGCCTCTTCCACCACCTCATCCGCAGCCAGACCAATACGCTTTGCCAGCCGGGCGCGTAGATCCATCATCCGCACCTGATTCACAAGCACCACGCCGTGCACATCGCCTTCTTCGCAATGTAAAGGAACGCTAAATCCGGCATAACGGGCAAAATTTCCGCCCTGCGTAATGGGGGCCACCAGCGTCATTCCCAGTTGATTAAAGGCTTGAACGGAGAGCACAAGCGCAGGTCGACCAGCACCTTGCTGTTCATGGCCGCTTGCTGGATCAAAGCCAACCAGCACAATGTCTCCCCGTTCAAATTCACTTTTCTTTACCATATTTCGTCACCCGCAGGGGTGGATTTACCCCAGACATCCTGCTCGCTAAGTTCCGCGGCGTTCATGTCACACTGTGCCAGCAGTTCATCAAGCGAGTAGCGCCTGGAGATGGGTGTCAGAATCAGTTGATTGTTGCTCACTTGCGCCTCCACGCTCTGCCCCGGCTGTAAGTTAAGTTCTTTCATTACGATATTGGGAATGACCATACCTGCACTGTTCCCCCATCTTTTTATGGTAATACGCATCTGCACCTCCTTAAGTTATACAAAGTATAACTCCCGGTGCTACAGGAAACGTTTTACCCCTGCGCATTTGTGAACGCCAGCAGAGTTTTTTATGCGTTAACAGATATGGAAAGCGGCTCGGAGAGAAAAGCAAAGGGTGAGGGAATTACAAAACAGAATGCGAGTCGTCTCGCAAAAAACAACGCCACCCGAAGGTGGCGTATGCATATGGTTACTTATCCCTGTCTAACCAGTCGCCGCTTTCAATTAGCTTTAATCCATCGACGGGTCGTTGATAAACGTACATCCATGCACTCCCGTACGGCGTCTGAATCAACTGGCGCGCGTATTCACCGCCCCTGGTGCGCAAGGCATCAAGTTCGGCCAGCGTGGCGTTGTCAATACGATAAACTTCACCGTGTACTGTTCCGTTCCCCGGAACTGCGCCTGGATAGTGGCCCAGGCTATACAACTGGTAGTTATCGATACTGAAATCGCCCAGTAACTGGGCATTGGTCATCCAGTGACTGTTGCCTTGTTTGTGGCGTAAACTGCCGTAGACAAATATTCGCATTGCTAAAACTCGAACTGATAGAGCAAATCCAGTGCCTGGTCTACACCAGACACGGCTTCCAGATATAGCTTAGGCATCAGGCGATAACGTAACGTGAGTGTTGCTATAGAGTCAAATATACCCACGCCGTATTTCACTTGCAGACCTGGCAATACATAGCCGCTGACCACCACCTGGGAGGAGTCGCCTACTCCCTGGGTGTCGAGCGCTAAATTGCTTACGCCAAACGTCTCGCCGATTTTACCCACAATCTGGCCACTTTGCGCAACCCCCAGACCAATCAGCATCGAGGTCATTGCCGCACTGTCGCTCTGATCGCTCTCCAGCCCTTGTCCACGTAGCAAATAAGACAATGCAGCTTGTTGCGACATCGCCGGGTCAGAGAAGATCTCCGCTTTCGGTTCGTCCGCCAGACCAGTGACGCGAACTCCGGCGATTACGTCGTCTTCTGTAGCATCCGGGTTACGAATAGCTTCAATATTAAGATACGGTTGATCCGGCGGACCAGAGAACAGTAACTCACCCTTACGCACAATCAGATCCTGACCATAGGCATGGAAGCGCCCTTCAGGGATGTTGATCTGCCCGTTCAGGCCCAGCCCTTGTTTGTCCTGAACGACGTTAAGATCGCCCGTCAGCCGCGCTTTCAGGCCAAAGGCGTCAATGCGCACATTATTGCCAACGTGGACAATCAGGTTACTGTTAATCGGAATCGACGCCGTTTTCGGCTCTTCCGGTTGCAGGTTATCGTTAAGCATCACCACATCGCTGGAGACGCCTACTGCGCTTTCCGGCAGATCGTGCACCACGATGCGCGCCCAAGGGACATCCACGCGACCATCGAGGGTAAACAGGTTTGGTGTAGCCTCGAATACAACATCTGGCGATACATCCATTCGTACCATCGGCGGCACGGTGATCCGCACTTTACTGCCTTTCGCCGTTACTCGTGCCCGCCAGTTTTCAATTTGGCTCCAGTCGGCATCACCGTTCAGGTAGATTTCACCCTGCTGGGTCCGTACTGTACCGGCAAGCGTCGAGCGCATACCGTTAAAGTTGACCGCAAGCTGGCTCGGTTGCATATCAAACGGCATAAAGTTGCCGTCGATATCCACACCCGTAACCTGAAGCTGACCAAACAACTGCGGGCTTTGCACATCACCACCCAGACGCAAGTTGGCACTCACCATCCCCGCTGCTTTTTCCCCACGGGTAAAGATTGGGTTTATCATCGCAAGGTTGAAGTTACGGATATTGACGTTGCCACCAAGATTACGGCGGCCTTGCGGATCGGTCACCTGCACCTGTCCATCAAACTGGCCGTTATTGGTCAGGCGGATGGTCCAGCCCAATTCGGCACGGTTGTTACGCAATTCCGCCGTCAGATTCAGTGTCTGAAACGCCACCGGCAGCGCCGCATCGTTGACGGTTTGCGTTACCTGCACGTTACGCCCCGAAAGGGTGATACTGCCCTGCGGCAGCCCCTCTTTCGTGGTGTCCCAGGCAACATCCGCTTTACCCGTGAAGATACCGCTGGCCTGAGTGGTTTCTGGCATAAACGGTTTCAGCATGGCGAGGTCGAAGCGGTTGAGATTCACCACCGCACGCCCTTCGGCCCCCGCATCGATAGTTTGCGGCACGCACAGTTCCGCATTCGGGTTAAGCCAGCAGTGTGGCCCGATGCTGATTTTTTGCTCCTTATTGCGGTAATCCAGCGCAATATCGCGGGTCAGCGACCACGGGCCGACCGGCGTCTGGAAGCGGGTATTGCTAAGAGTTCCCTTCCAGCGTTCTTCTTTGCGATCAAAACTTCCTGCCAGATTAAGCTGCCCGGAGACAGGCTCGCCCTGAATCCGCAACTGTAGCTCGTGCTGCTTTTCGCTGCCTTTGGCATTCAGGGTGACGAGGTTGATATTTACATCCGGCTGCGAAATTTGCTCAACGCGTACGTCGAGTTTCCCGGCGATCTGATCGGTGGATTTAATGTCGCCTTCCACGCGAACCTGCGCCACGGAAAGTTCCTGCCAGCGCAGGCCGCGCGCGGTGATATCTGCCAGTAGTTGTGGCGCTTCCACCGTGCCGCGTACTTTCACCAGCCCTTTCGCTGTACCGCCAAGCCCCGGCAGCGCGTTATCCAGCCCCGGCGCGTTGATGGTGGCATCAAGATTGAGATCTTTTACCCCCAGCTCGCCTTTCACTTCGGCACTGTTTGGCCCGAGTTCCAGATGAAGCCCAGGGATCATCCACTGCATATAACTGTTGCCTTTCAGCGTGCCGTCAACGTTCACTTTGTTCTGTTTGACGTTACCGGTCAGCTTCAGTTCTGGCACCTCCATCTGCCAGGTGCCGCCGTACAGGCTACCGCGGGTTTTAATCAAGCCATTGAGTTTCGACGGCCACTCCGGGAACTCTTTGGCGGTGTTAATGCCATTAAGCGTTAGCTCACCGCGCCAACTAATGGCCTGCTGCCAGTCGAGCAACGCCTTGAGTTCAGTTTTCCCTTCCAGCGCCGCGACGGTGAGTTTGTCGAGATTGACCTGCTGTTCATTACCTTTGGCATCAAGGGTAATGGTGGCTGGCGGGATCTCCTGTCCCTTCACTGCCGTACGCATAGAGAGCGTGTAATCGGTCATTTTGCCGGTAAGTTTCAGTTTCAGATCATCCGCCTGATACTGCTTCTCACCAGTGAACGGCCAGTAAAGCTGTTTGCTGTTCACTTCCACGTTGAGCGGCAATCCGGCTTCCGCCAGTCGCGTCTGGGCGCGTAAATCCATATCCACCGGACCGGAAAGATTAACGCCAATCTCCAGCTGTTCGCGCAGCGCGCCGCCCACTTTTAGCTTCACTTTTTCACCTTTCAACGGCTCCACGTTCAGTGTGCTGTTGAGGGTGATATCCACCGGCCAGTTGTCTGACAGCTGCGCCGTGCCGCTGGCGTTGACGATCCCTTGACTGGAATCGATATCCAGGGCGTCCAGTTTAGTATTGCCGTCAATGCTGCTCACTTTCAGCAGCATGGTGCGCACGGTGATGTCCGTGTCGCCCGTCACGCGTAACTGCTCGCCTTTAAACTCTTCAATGTTCAGGTTAAGCGGCAAATGCAAGTCGGTCATTTCCGGCAATACCGGGCGAGAAAAGAGATCTTTCAGCGTTTCGCCGAGCGGCTTTTCCTCCGGCTGCGGATTTTCAATTTTCGGTTCGACCACTTCTTCCTGCGCCACTTCCGCCACTTTCGGCAGAGCAATCAGCAGGCCTTTCAGCGACGTCGGTTTCAGGGTCAGGGTTTTTTCCTGCCAGTTCAGGCCGGAGGTGAAGTCCATCACCGACACCGTGGTGTCATCAATCTTGATGTTGACGTTATCCAGCGCCACCCGTGTCAGGGTGATGGGATACGGCGTGGAGAGATCCAGCGGACCGCTATCTTCCTCTTCTTCAACCTGTTCAGAAGGAGGCATTTTTTTACTGTCGATGTTGACCTGAATGTCTTTCAGCGCCAGGTCATTAATACAAACGCTACTGTTCCACAGGCACTCAAGACCGACCGCCAGATGCAGATTACCCGCTTTTACCGCCACGCCTGGCTGCTCATAACGAACGTCAGACAAGGTGAGATCGCGCCAGCCGCCGGTGACCTTGCCAATATCCAGTCCTGGCACCCAGCGATCCGCCGCTTTAAATACAAGATGCAGGCCGCTGGTGGTGCCCACCAGAAACGCCACCGATCCCAGCAACAGTAAGATAACGATAACCACGCCGAGGCTGATTTTTTTCCATAAACTCATAATTCTGGCCCCAGACCGATGTAAAACTGTAACCCGTGTTCGTCTTTATCCGCGACCGGTACGGCAAAATCGAGTTTGATTGGCCCGACCGGCGATTCCCAGCGTACGCCGACCCCGGTACCGGTTTTAAAGTCGCTGCGGCGAATATCGCTTACCGCTTCGCCACTATCGACAAACACCGCGCCCCACCATTTTCCGGTCACGTTGTACTGGTACTCCAGCGATCCGGTTATCAACTTCGAGGCCCCTTTCAGGTCACCGTTGGCGTATTTCGGAGCGATAGATTTGTATTTGTAGCCACGAATACTGCGGTCGCCCCCGGCGAAAAAACGCAGATCCGGCGGTACTTTGTCGAAATCACCGGTTTCAATCCAGCCCAGCGTGCCGCGTGTCACAAAACGATGGCGATCGTACAGTGTGCGGATCCAGACGTTTTGTGCCTGGAAAACGGAGAAATCGACATCTGAGCCCCAGGCAGTGTTGGAGTAGTCGATAGAGTAGCGTTGCGAGTCGGCCCAGGTTGGCATCAGGCCACCACGAGAACGCGTGCGGCTAATCATCACCCCAGGATAAAACAGCATCGTGGTGTTGGTAATTTCACCCTGGGTAAAGTGGTCGAGACTCCAGCGCAGGTTAATGGCACGCTGCCAGCCGCTGGAGAGATCCCAGTAGCGAGAAGCCACCAGCGTAGTGGAGTCAGATTCGGTATCGTTCAGGTCAGTGCGCTTAAAACCGCCCTGCACCAAATAATATTGTTCCAGTGGATTCTTCAGCAGCGGCATTTTATAGCTGAAGTCGAGGATCTGTTCCGGCGCGGAAATACTGGTACTGGTGGTCAGACTGTGACCGTATGAGTTCATCCACGGTTTTTTCCACGTCGCTTTCACGCGCGGTCCCACGTCCGTAGAGTAACCGACCCCGGTTTCGATGGTGTTTTCTGTTCGCGGCGAAACCACGCCCGTCAATGGTAATACTTTCGTTTCGCGCGCTTTATCAAATTGTGGAGCCACCACCACCGAGTTAAACCAGCCGGTAGCAGAAAGTCGGCGGTTCAGTTCCGCCAGATCTTTCGATTCGTACTCATCGCCCTCTTTAAACGGCACCAGATTTTGCAGGTATTCATCGCGGATTTGTGATCCTTCAAAGGTCACATGCCCAAAGCGGTAACGTTCGCCACTGTTATAATCAATATCCCAGAAGGCTTTATGCAGGCCGAGCGCAATGCCCAGCTGCGCTTTGGTAAATTCGCTATCGAAATAACCTTTACGCAACGCAATGCTGGTTAAGGACTTTTTGAAATTTTCATAATCGCCCTGGTTCAGCACCGTGCCAATAGCCGGGCGAGTATCGAGCAATTTCAAATAGTCTTTATCGGTCCGCGCGCCGCCGCGCAATACCACATCGGTGCCGCCAATTAACACCGGCACGCCTGGCGTGACTTTGGCGATCAATACCTGCCGCCCTTTCTTTGGCGGTGGACGGAGATCAAATTCAATGGTCGGCTGGTAATAACCCAGCGCTTTCAGACCTTCGCGGATGGCATCATCGACGCGTGCGCGAAAGCGACGGTCTGGCGTCACTTCATCACTTTCAATCGTAGAAAGCTGCGCACGAACGTTCTTTTCCAGCTGTCCCGATAACCCCTCGACCTGTAGACGGACGTTCGCGGCGACGGCAGATCCGCTTAAGCAGAGTAAGCTTACACAGCATAACTGTCGGATATAGCGCACATTTTCTCCTGAATATCCTTTTTTCCTGCCCCTGGAACGCCGTTAAACGGCTTAACAAAAATCCAGTAATATGGATTAAAAAGCAGACTAAACCCCAAATATTTCTTATGTTTTACTTTAGACCTATTCACGGTGGTTATTGTGTGCAAATACGCCTCTTGTTACAACCTTAACCCCAATGACCGATTTTCGGGAGAGCGACACCATGAGTTTATTTGATAAAAAGCATCTGGTTTCCCCCGCCGATGCCCTGCCTGGACGTAACACCCCGATGCCCGTAGCCACGCTGCATGCGGTCAACGGTCACTCAATGACCAATGTACCTGACGGAATGGAGATTGCCATTTTTGCGATGGGTTGTTTCTGGGGAGTGGAGCGTCTGTTCTGGCAGTTACCCGGCGTTTACAGCACCGCCGCAGGCTATACCGGAGGCTATACGCCAAATCCGACTTATCGGGAAGTGTGCTCCGGTGATACGGGTCATGCCGAAGCGGTACGCATTGTTTACGATCCTTCCGTCATCAGCTATGAGCAGTTGCTACAGGTATTTTGGGAGAATCACGATCCCGCCCAGGGAATGCGTCAGGGCAATGACCACGGCACGCAGTATCGTTCAGCGATTTATCCGCTGACCCCAGAACAGGATGCCGCAGCTCGCGCCAGTCTGGAACGTTTTCAGGCGGCGATGCTTGCCGCCGATGACGATCGTCACATCACCACGGAAATCGCTAACGCCACACCGTTTTATTATGCCGAAGATGACCACCAGCAATATCTGCATAAAAACCCGTATGGTTACTGTGGAATTGGCGGAATTGGCGTCTGTCTGCCACCGGAAGCATAGCGTTACGGGTACAAATGTAGATTGTTGATAAAGTGCTCTTTGTCTATGCCGGATGCGGCGTGAATGCCTTACCAGGCCTACAAAATCGTCCAAATTCAATATATTGCAGGGACTGCGTAGGCCTGATCGGCATAGCGCATCAGGCAGTATTGCATTTATCAGCAGTCTGAATTTTAACCCTCTGGCGACTTTACAGTACCTTACGCTATACTAGCCACTGAAAATGCCGGTTCACTTTCTTCGAATCGGCTTTCAATGTGTATTTCACACAAATTAATCAACTTCCCCTTCCGAGGATCTGGCCTGAAAGGTCGGATAAGATATGTTAAACAGTATTTTAGTCATACTCTGCTTGATCGCTGTAAGTGCGTTCTTCTCGATGTCTGAGATCTCACTTGCCGCCTCACGCAAAATCAAACTTAAACTGCTGGCTGATGAAGGCAATATAAATGCCCAACGCGTTCTGAATATGCAGGAAAATCCCGGCATGTTCTTTACGGTGGTCCAAATCGGTCTGAACGCAGTTGCGATTCTCGGCGGTATCGTCGGTGATGCGGCATTTTCTCCAGCTTTTCACAGCCTGTTCTCCCGCTATATGTCGGCAGAACTCTCTGAGCAACTGAGCTTTATTCTCTCTTTCTCGTTAGTGACTGGCATGTTTATCCTGTTTGCGGATTTAACCCCGAAACGCATCGGTATGATTGCGCCAGAAGCGGTGGCTTTGCGTATCATCAACCCGATGCGCTTCTGCCTGTACGTTTGCACCCCGCTGGTGTGGTTCTTCAACGGCCTGGCGAACATGATCTTCCGTATTTTCAAACTGCCAATGGTACGTAAAGATGACATCACTTCTGATGACATCTACGCGGTAGTGGAAGCCGGTGCGCTGGCGGGCGTGTTACGTAAACAGGAACACGAGCTGATTGAAAACGTCTTTGAGCTGGAATCCCGTACCGTTCCGTCTTCAATGACACCGCGTGAAAACGTGATTTGGTTTGATCTCCACGAAGATGAGCAAAGCCTGAAGAATAAGGTGGCGGAACATCCGCACTCTAAGTTCCTCGTCTGTAATGAAGATATTGACCACATCATCGGTTATGTCGATTCTAAAGACCTGCTGAACCGCGTGCTGGCTAACCAAAGCCTGGCACTGAACAGCGGCGTACAAATTCGCAACACGCTGATTGTGCCGGATACGTTAACCCTTTCAGAGGCGTTGGAAAGTTTTAAAACCGCAGGTGAAGACTTCGCGGTGATCATGAACGAGTACGCGCTGGTGGTGGGGATCATCACCCTCAATGACGTGATGACCACGCTGATGGGCGATCTGGTCGGTCAGGGGCTGGAAGAGCAGATTGTCGCCCGTGATGAGAACTCATGGCTGATTGACGGCGGCACCCCGATTGACGACGTCATGCGCGTACTGGATATTGACGAGTTCCCGCAGTCGGGCAACTACGAAACCATCGGCGGCTTTATGATGTTTATGCTGCGTAAGATCCCGAAACGCACCGATTCGGTGAAATTCGCCGGCTACAAATTTGAAGTGGTGGATATCGATAACTACCGCATCGACCAGCTGCTGGTGACCCGGATCGACAGCAAGGCCACCGCCCTTTCGCCAAAACTGCCTGACGCTAAAGATAAAGAAGAAAGCGTCGCGTAACCCCCAGAAACATCAACGGCTCCTGAATCAGGAGCCGTCTTATTACTGCATAGCACTTTTTACTGCATAGCACTTTGGTTAAGCCATCTCTGTTTGCAGACGCATAACCTGACGGTTAACTTCGGACATCACTGACAAATGCAGCTTATCCTTCACTTTTGGGATAAGAATCTTACCCTTATCAAATTCAAAAGCGCCAACGTCCTTGATGTATAACCGTCCACGGAACAGGATCTTTACGTACTTCGCCACCTGAAGTGGGTTGTACCGTTGGAAAATTTTCATTGTTATCTCCTGCTGAGTATTACGCCTGTGCGGTGCCACAATCGGCCCAACTATTATGAGGCGCAAATTTTAATGCCTAGTGACTATAGACTATCCGGGCAATGTTTCCACCGCGTATAACTTTTTTTACCTAAAGGTTACAATTATTCAGAATTATCTTTTTACCGAAGCGCGGTCTTCAGTATAAGCATTCATTTTTCATATGATTTGTGCGCTTGACCGCAAACTGGCATCACACTTGCGGGAAATTCGATAAATAGCACATATGATTAAAACTCAGACCCAAGTGGTCGGATCACCTGCATATCATAAGAAGGAAACACCATGACCCTACGCAAGATTCTGGCACTCACCTGCCTGCTGTTGCCGATGATGGCTTCCGCACATCAGTTCGAAACCGGTCAGCGAGTGCCGCCGATTGGCATTACCGATCGAGGCGAGTTGGTGCTTGATAAAGATCAGTTTAGCTACAAAACCTGGAACAGCGCGCAGTTAGTGGGAAAAGTGCGAGTACTGCAACATATTGCTGGTCGCACCTCTGCAAAAGAGAAAAACGCGACGCTGATTGAAGCGATTAAATCAGCGAAGTTACCGCACGATCGCTACCAGACCACCACTATTGTTAACACCGACGACGCGATTCCGGGTTCAGGGATGTTTGTGCGCAGCAGTCTGGAGAGTAATAAAAAGCTTTATCCCTGGTCGCAGTTTATTGTTGATAGCAATGGCGTCGCACGCGGTGCCTGGCAGCTGGATGAAAAAAGTTCCGCTGTAGTGGTGCTGGATAAAGACGGTCGCGTGCAATGGGCCAAAGACGGGGCGCTTACTCAGGAAGAGGTGCAGCAAGTGATGGACCTGCTGCATAAATTAATTAATAAATAGACACTCTGAACCCCGGATTCAGGAACGACTCGCGCGGAGTGTAATCCAGCGGTTTACCCTGCCAGTCGTGAACGTGCGCTCCGGCAGCTGCGGCCACAGCATGTCCAGCGGCGGTGTCCCAAATATTCGTTGGTCCGAAGCGCGGGTACAGCTGCGCCTGTCCTTCCGCCACCAGGCAGAATTTCAGCGAAGAGCCGATGGACGTGGTCTGATGTTCGCCAAGCTGTTGCAGATACTCTTTCAGCTCCGCATCTGCATGGGAACGGCTGATAACCACCAGCGGCGGGCGCGCATCGCGGACCTGAATCTGCTTGCGCACACCGCACTCTTCTTTCCAGGCCTTGCCTTCTGCCGCGCTGTACATTACGTTCATTACCGGCGCATACACCACACCTAAAATCGGTTTGCCATGGTCAATGAGCGCAATGTTAACGGTGAATTCGCCATTGCGTTTAATAAACTCTTTAGTACCATCCAGCGGGTCTACCAGCCAGTAACGCTGCCAGTGCTGACGGACTTCCCAACCGGGAGGATCTTCTTCAGAAAGGACCGGAATATCCGGTGTCAGCGTACGTAAACCGTCCATGATAACGGTGTGTGCGGCAATATCCGCTGCCGTTACCGGAGAATTGTCCGCTTTGCTGACGACGTCCATCGGTTTCGTCCCGTCGTAGACCTGCATAATGGCATCGCCTGCATTCCGTGCAAGCTGGCATACTTGATCTAACATTTCTCCACCTCGTCTCTGTGAGCGGTGTTAACTTATTGTTTTACTTATACCCTATCGTTAATGAATGCGCCAACTGTGATAGTGTCATCATTTTCAAAGCGTAAAATTGTGGCATTCTTCACTGTTCTATAAGTAAGACGTTTATTCTCCCTTTTCTTTCGTATTCCCGATAATAAAAGGATGTCCCTGATGATTAAGTTTAGCGCAACGCTCCTGGCCACGCTGATTGCCGCCAGTGTGAATGCAGCGACGGTCGATCTGCGTATCATGGAAACCACTGATCTGCATAGCAACATGATGGATTTCGATTATTACAAAGACACCGCCACGGAAAAGTTCGGACTGGTACGCACCGCAAGCCTGATTAACGATGCCCGCAATGAAGTCAAAAATAGCGTACTGGTCGATAACGGCGATTTGATTCAGGGGAGTCCGCTGGCAGATTACATGTCGGCGAAAGGATTAAAAGCAGGTGATATTCACCCAGTGTATAAGGCATTAAATACGCTGGACTATACCGTCGGCACGCTTGGCAACCATGAGTTTAACTACGGTCTGGATTACCTGAAAAATGCGCTGGCGGGAGCGAAATTCCCTTATGTAAATGCCAACGTCATTGACGCCAGAACCAAACAGCCAATGTTTACACCGTATTTAATTAAAGACACCGAAGTGGTCGATAAAGACGGAAAAAAACAGACGCTGAAGATTGGCTATATTGGCGTCGTACCGCCGCAAATCATGGGCTGGGATAAAGCTAATTTATCCGGGAAAGTGACGGTGAATGATATTACCGAAACCGTGCGCAAATACGTGCCTGAAATGCGCGAGAAAGGTGCCGATCTCGTTGTCGTTCTGGCGCATTCCGGGCTGTCTGCCGATCCGTATAAAGTGATGGCGGAAAACTCAGTTTATTATCTCAGTGAAATTCCGGGTGTTGACGCCATTATGTTTGGCCATGCTCACGCCGTTTTCCCAAGTAAAGATTTTGCTGATATCGAAGGAGCTGATATCGCGAAAGGCACGCTGAATGGTGTTCCGGCGGTAATGCCAGGCATGTGGGGCGATCATCTTGGTGTGGTCGACTTACAACTCAGTAATGACAGCGGTAAATGGCAGGTGACGCAGGCGAAAGCGGAAGCTCGGCCGATTTACGACATCGCCAATAAAAAATCCCTCGCGGCGGAAGACAGCAAGCTGGTAGAAACACTCAAAGCCGATCACGATGCCACACGCCAGTTCGTCAGCAAGCCAATCGGTAAATCTGCCGACAATATGTATAGCTATCTGGCGCTGGTGCAGGACGATCCGACCGTGCAAGTAGTGAACAACGCGCAAAAAGCGTATGTCGAACATTACATTCAGGGCGATCCGGATCTGGCAAAACTGCCGGTGCTTTCAGCTGCCGCACCGTTTAAAGTTGGTGGTCGCAAAAATGACCCGGCAAGCTATGTGGAGGTGGAAAAAGGCCAGTTGACCTTCCGTAATGCCGCCGATCTTTATCTCTACCCCAATACGCTGATTGTAGTGAAAGCCAGCGGTAAAGAGGTGAAAGAGTGGCTGGAGTGCTCCGCCGGACAGTTTAACCAGATTGATCCTAACAGCACGAAACCGCAATCACTCATCAACTGGGATGGTTTCCGCACCTATAACTTTGATGTGATTGATGGTGTGAATTATCAGATTGATGTTACCCAGCCTGCCCGTTATGACGGCGAGTGCCAGATGATTAATGCCAATACGGAAAGGATTAAGAACCTGACCTTTAATGGCAAGCCGATTGATCCGAACGCCATGTTCCTCGTTGCCACCAATAACTATCGCGCTTACGGCGGCAAATTTGCCGGTACGGGCGACAGCCATATCGCTTTTGCTTCACCGGATGAGAACCGCTCGGTGCTGGCAGCGTGGATTGCTGATGAGTCGAAACGTGCGGGGGAAATTCACCCGGCGGCAGATAACAACTGGCGTTTAGCACCGATTGCTGGCGATAAGAAACTGGATATCCGTTTCGAAACTTCCCCGTCAGATAAAGCCGCAGCGTTTATTAAAGAGAAAGGGCAATATCCGATGAATAAAGTCGCGACCGATGATATCGGGTTTGCGATTTATCAGGTGGATTTGAGTAAGTAAAACACTTCTTTTTCGGCCTATAAATCATCAACCGCATCCGGCATTTATTGGCGGATGCGATGCTGGCGCATCTTATCCGCCCTACAAGCCATGCACCGTAGACCAGATAAGCTCAGCGCATCCGGCAGTTATGCCGCACGTTCATCCCGCACCGCCAACACCTCGGGCAAATTCAACTCAATCCAGTCCGCCAGTGCAGCAACCTTTTCGCTCACCTGCTCGCCCAGCGGCGTGAGGCTGTATTCCACATGCGGCGGCACCACCGGATACGCGATACGGTTAAGAAAACCATCCTGTTCTAACGCCTGTAACGACTGCGCAAGCATCTTTTCACTCACCCCACCGATTTTGCGCCGCAGGTCGCTAAAGCGATGAGTACCTTCGCGTAGCGCCACCAGAATCAATACCCCCCAACGGCTGGTGACGTGTTTCAACACCTCGCGCGACGGGCACTGTTCCGCAAAGAGATTACCCTCTTTCAGTTGTTGCGACAGGCTAACCTGACTCATTTCATACTTACCTTTTTGTACGTACTTACTAAAAGTAAGTTTAGGTGTTAGCGTATTTAAACACAAGACAAAACGATGGAGACTTCCCATGATCGCTATTACTGGTGCCACTGGCCAACTTGGTCACTATGTTATTGAATCCTTGATGAAAACGGTTCCTGCCAGCCAAATAGTGGCTATCGTTCGTAATCCGGCAAAAGCCCAGGCCCTGGCAGCACAAGGCATTACCGTGCGTCAGGCTGACTACGGCGATGAAGCCGCACTGACATCTGCACTTCAGGGAGTGGAAAAACTACTGCTGATCTCTTCCAGCGAAGTGGGTCAACGTGCCCCGCAGCATCGTAATGTTATTAATGCCGCAAAGGCGGCTGGCGTGAAATTTATCGCTTATACCAGCCTGCTACATGCAGATACCTCCCCGCTCGGCCTCGCCGATGAGCACATCGAGACGGAGAAAATGCTGGCTGATTCTGGCATCGTTTACACCCTGCTGCGCAACGGCTGGTACACCGAAAACTACCTCGCCAGCGCCCCGGCAGCACTGGAACACGGCGTATTTATCGGTGCGGCGGGCGATGGCAAAATCGCCTCAGCAACGCGGGCAGATTATGCGGCAGCTGCGGCACGCGTGATTAGCGAAGCCGGTCACGAAGGCAAGGTTTACGAACTGGCGGGCGATAGTGCCTGGACGTTGACACAGTTAGCGGCAGAGCTGACCAAACAGAGCGGAAAATCCGTTACCTATCAAAATCTGAGCGAAGCCGATTTCGCCGCGGCACTGAAAAGCGTCGGACTGCCCGACGGACTGGCGGATATGCTGGCGGATTCTGACGTTGGCGCATCGAAAGGTGGTCTGTTTGATAACAGCAAAACGCTTAGCAAATTGATTGGCCGCCCAACGACAACGTTGGCCGAAAGCGTAAGCCATCTTTTTAATGTTAATAACTAGTTAATTAAAGTGGCATCCTCCCGCATCCTCTCTGATAATGACGGGATGCCGGGAGCAATCATGTCTGCTTCCTGAACTTTCTTCTGACAGACCAATGGATGCCAGTAATGATTAGCGGCGTGCTGTACGCCCTGTTAGCAGGGTTGATGTGGGGGCTTATTTTTGTCGGGCCGTTGATCGTACCGGAATACCCGGCGATGTTGCAGTCGATGGGGCGTTATCTGGCGTTAGGGTTAATTGCGCTGCCCATTGCCTGGCTGGGACGCGTGCGTCTGCGTCAGTTGGCGCGTCGGGACTGGCTTACCGCCTTGATGCTCACTATGATGGGCAACCTCATTTATTACTTCTGCCTTGCCAGTGCCATTCAACGTACTGGCGCGCCTGTTTCCACGATGATTATCGGCACCCTGCCGGTGGTCATTCCTGTCTTTGCCAATCTGCTTTATAGCCAGCGCGACGGCAAACTCGCGTGGGGAAAACTCGCCCCGGCACTGATTTGTATTGGCATCGGCCTGGCGAGTGTGAATATTGCTGAGTTAAACCACGGACTCCCCGATTTTGACTGGGCACGTTATACCTCTGGCATCGTGCTAGCGTTAGTTTCCGTGGTCTGCTGGGCATGGTATGCCCTGCGCAACGCCCGCTGGCTGCGGGAAAATCCCGACAAACATCCGATGATGTGGGCGACGGCGCAGGCGCTGGTCACGCTGCCGGTTTCTCTCATCGGCTATCTCGTCGCCTGTTACTGGCTGAATATACAAACGCCGGACTTCTCCTTACCTTTTGGCCCCCGTCCGCTGGTGTTTATTAGTCTGATGGTTGCGATAGCCGTGCTTTGCTCATGGGTTGGCGCACTCTGCTGGAACGTCGCCAGCCAGCGATTACCGACAGTGATTCTCGGGCCGCTGATTGTTTTCGAAACGCTGGCAGGTTTGCTGTACACCTTTTTACTCCGCCAGCAAATGCCGCCGCTAATGACGCTGAGCGGTATCGCGCTGTTAGTGATTGGCGTGGTCATTGCGGTCAGAGCAAAACCAGAAAAACCTTTAACTGAATCTGTCTCAGAAAGTTGACACGCTGGCAGTGAGTTAAATAAGCCTCTGCTACGTAAGGGTTATAGCTTTTGCCTTAAAGATGCATTTAAAATACATCTTATCTTATTAAGAATGAGGTATCAGCTATGGCTTATCGCGACCAACCTTTAGGTGAACTGGCGCTCTCTATCCCTCGCGCTTCGGCTCTGTTTCGTAAATATGATATGGATTACTGCTGTGGCGGTAAGCAGACGCTGGCGCGCGCGGCGGCACGTAAAGAACTGGATGTTGAGGTCATTGAAGCTGAACTGGCAAAGCTTGCTGAACAACCGATTGAGAAAGACTGGCGTAGCGCCCCGCTGGCAGAAATCATTGACCATATCATCGTGCGCTACCACGATCGTCACCGCGAGCAGCTGCCGGAGCTGATCCTGCAAGCGACTAAAGTCGAGCGCGTTCACGCCGACAAACCGAGCGTGCCAAAAGGGCTGACAAAATACCTGACTATGCTGCATGAAGAGCTTTCCAGCCACATGATGAAAGAAGAGCAGATCCTCTTCCCGATGATCAAACAAGGCATGGGCAGCCAGGCAATGGGGCCAATCAGCGTAATGGAAAGCGAGCACGATGAAGCGGGCGAACTGCTGGAAGTGATCAAATACACTACCAATAACGTCACACCGCCGCCAGAAGCCTGCACCACCTGGAAAGCGATGTATAACGGCATTAATGAACTGATTGATGACCTGATGGATCACATCAGCCTGGAAAACAATGTACTGTTCCCACGCGCGCTGGCGGGTGAGTAATCTAAAAGCTGGATGGCATTGCGCCATCCAGCATGATAATGCGGTTATTTCCGCAGTTCAGCAGCCCGCTTCTTACCAATAAACAACCAGCCCAGCCCCAGTGCGATAAACCACAGCGGGGTGACCAACAGCGCCTGGCGAGTGTCATCTTCCAGTGTCAGCAACACGACCACGAACACAAAGAACGCCATACATACCCAGCACATCAGCTTGCCGAGCGGCATCTTATAGATCGACTTCTCATGCAGATGAGGACGCTGTTTGCGGTACACCAGGTACGAGCAAAGGATAATCGTCCAGACGAACATAAACAGAATCGCGGAAACGGTCGTGATCATCGTGAACGCGCCAATCACGCTGGGATTCACATACAGCATCACCACGCCGCCGAGCAGACAGATACACGAGAAGGTCAACCCTTTCGCGGGTACTGCGCGCTTAGAAAGTTTAGCGAACGCTTTCGGTGCCACACCTTCCTGCGCCAGACCAAACAGCATACGGCTGGTAGAGAAGACGCCGCTGTTAGCGGAAGACGCCGCAGAGGTCAGCACCACAAAGTTGATCACGCTGGCAGCCGCAGGCAAACCTACCAACACAAACAGTTCAACAAACGGGCTCTTCTCCGGGACTACCGAACTCCACGGCGTCACGGACATAATCACAATCAGCGCGAAGACGTAGAACATAATGATACGGATCGGAATGGAGTTAATCGCGCGTGGCAGTGATTTCTCCGGATCTTTGGTTTCCGCAGCTGTTGTACCTACCAGCTCAATCCCCACGAAAGCGAAAACCGCTATCTGGAATCCGGCAAAGAAGCCACTTAAACCTTTCGGGAACCAGCCGCCGTCATTCCACAAATGCGCGAATGACGCTTCCACACCGGTCGGTGACTGAAAGTGCATCGCCACCATGACCAGGCCGACGACAATCAGCGACACGATGGCGACGATTTTGATCATCGCAAACCAGAACTCCATCTCACCGAACATTTTCACGGTGGCAAGGTTGAGCGTCAGCAGCAGCACTATCACCGCCAGCGAGGCGACCCAGTCGGAGAGATCGGGGAACCAGAACTGAGCATAAGCCGTGATCGCCACCACGTCTGCCATACCGGTTACAACCCAGCAGAACCAGTAAGTCCAGCCAGTGAAATATCCTGCCCACGGCCCGAGTAAATCGGAAGCGAAGTCACTAAAAGATTTGTATTCCAGATTCGAAAGCAGCAATTCCCCCATTGCCCGCATCACGAAAAAGAGCATAAAACCAATGATCATATAAACGAAAATGATCGACGGCCCGGCAAGGCTAATCGTTTTGCCAGACCCCATAAACAACCCCGTACCAATGGCACCGCCAATGGCAATAAGCTGAATATGTCGGTTTGTGAGATTGCGCCGTAGCGACTGTTCAGCCGGAGCCTGATCATCGGCAACGACTTTTACCTGATCTACCATGTTTTTTTCTTCCTGTACCTGTCTGTGTTGTTCAGGCTCTACGGCCTTTAGTCAGTCTATGATACGACGAATCTGTATCGGGACTCATCGATATTAGGTAACAATACGCGGGATGAATACTAAGATTTAGATCTAATGTTAATTTTATGTTTAAAGTGAGTGTCATATCACGGTGATAACGCGAAACAGCTCACAAAAATACACGCTTACGGGGTCTTTGCAACACAAAATAGCGCCGTTTGGCAAACTGAAGGGTTTATTGCTGAATGCCTGCTCCCCTCTGGTTCGAGGGGAACAGAATGCGCTGATTAGAGGATTTCCAGCAGTTCGACTTCAAACACCAGGGTGCTGAACGGAGGG
This sequence comes from Escherichia sp. KCJ4928, assembly GCF_004352695.1. Lineage (NCBI taxonomy): Bacteria > Pseudomonadati > Pseudomonadota > Gammaproteobacteria > Enterobacterales > Enterobacteriaceae > Escherichia > Escherichia sp. KCJ4928. Next base: position 1,920 of record NZ_SJWV01000021.1, on the reverse strand, counting down.
ATGGATGCGCCTGCGCCGCGCTCGCCATATGCCAGTTCCTGCGGGATAGTCAGTTCCCATTTAGAACCTACCGGCATCAGAGTCAGTGCTTCAATCCAGCCAGGGATCACGCCATTAACCGGAAATTCAGCGGGTTCACCACGAGCAACGGAGCTGTCAAACACGGTGCCGTCGATCAGTTTACCGGTGTAATGAACACGAACGCGGTCGGTACGTGCCGGAATTGCGCCTTCACCCTGGTTGATCACGCGGAATTGCAGGCCAGATTCGGTGCTATTCACACCTTCTTTTTTGGCGTTTTCTTCCAGGTATTTCACACCTTCAGCAGCCATCGCCTGGAAACGCTGACGACGAACGGCATCGGCGCGCTCGTGGATTTCACGCAGCGCGCGATGCACCACATCAACCGGAACAGCCGGATGTTTGCCTTCCAGCGCATCGGCAATACCTGCAACCAGTGCTTCTGGCAGCAGCCCTTCCAGGCCAGATTCACTCAGTTGTTGCCCTACCTGCAAACCAATGCCGTAGCTTGCTTGCGCTTCGATGGTGTCAAAAGTTGGGGTGGTCATCGTATTTCCTTTCTTAGGGTATAAAGTAGCGGGCAGGATATCAGCCACGCTTCTTCTGGTAAAACTTTGTCGCGGGATGAGTGACAAATCCCAGGGAAACAGAAACAATAGGGATAATTCGCATGAATACAAAAACAGCGGTAATACCACGGACATCATAGCGTTAGCTTATTACTGCGCTATGATTGAGGAACACGACGCGGAGCTGGAGGAAAACCATGCCTGGGCGCTTTGAACTAAAACCAACTCTGGTGAAAATCTGGCACGCACCAGATAACTTTCGCCTCATGGACCCGTTGCCGCCGATGCATCGCCGGGGAATCATTATTGCGGCAATAGTGCTGATTATCGGTATTCTTCTGCCTGGAGATGAAACACGCCAGATGCCTGTTGTCACCCGCGAAGCGCAGTTAGATATGCAATCACCCCCCCCAGGTGAAGCACAGCTACAGGCACATTTAGTGACGCCGCAAAACGATCCGGATCAGGTCGCCCCGGTCGCGCCGGAACCTATTCAGGAAGGTCAACCTGAAGAGCCACCTGTTGCAGAGACACAATCTTTCCAACCGGAAAGTGGTATCGATCAACAGTGGCGGACATATCGCGTAGAACCAGGCAAGACCCTTGCCCAGCTGTTCCGCGACCATAATTTGCCGCCTACAGATGTGTACGCTATGGCCCAGGTCGAGGGCGCGGATAAACCGCTCAGTAACCTGCAAAATGGTCAGATTGTTAAAATCCGTCAAAATGCGAATGGGGTGGTTACCGGCTTAACCATTGATACGGGAAATAATCAGCAAGTACTGTTCACCCGCCAACCTGATGGTAATTTCATCCGCGCACGCTGATTACCCACGGGCAGGGTTCACCAAAAGCCAGCTCAGGATGGTCTCTTTGATCACTCTGCGTCTGGCTTCCAAAGCCTCAGGTGAAACCATGCTAATGTGATAAACCATCCCCAGTGTGTACTGGTTTATTAAATAATATGCACCCAGTGCGGCGATATTAATATTGATTTGTAAGGGATCAATATCTTTCTTAAAGGTTTTCTGTCGCTGCCCTTCTTCTAATAACGAAGCCATTGACTGCAAATGTGCATGGTTAATTTCAGCGAGGCGTTTTGATTTTTTATAATGCACACCCTTACTTTGGTTTTCACTATGGACAATTTTTAAAAACCACGGATTATTGATGTAATAATCCCAAGTAAAATCAATTATTTTCTCGATCGCAATAACCGGAGAAAGCCCTGAAATGTCAAGCTCTCTCTCTTTTTCGCGAATATCGTTCCAGGTATATTCCAGTACTTCAATAAACAAATTTTCTTTATTACCAAAGTGGTGATAAACCG
>NZ_SJWV01000219.1:0-5890 GCF_004352695.1 Escherichia sp. KCJ4928 | reverse complement strand
CTCTTAAGGTTCACTTAATCTCTGACGCGCATACTCTCCTCCAGGTTAACGGAGGAGAGTGCAATGAAAAACCGTGTTTATGAAAGTTTAACTACCGTGTTCAGCGTGCTGGTGGTCAGCAGCTTTCTTTATATCTGGTTTGCCACGTTCTGATCTTTCTTCAGCCGTACCCAGGCCCGCGTGCCGGAAGTCTCTTGCCGGTTTTGCAGGAAAAACTGCCCGTGATGCAACTGTGTAATGCGGCTGACAATACTTAACCCCAGACCAATCCCGCCATAACGGCTGTCCATACGTACAAACGCTTTACTCAACTCCCCGCATTTACTCTCATCAATACCTGGTCCTTCATCTTCAACTGCCATGACCGCTCCGCCATCTTCTTGCAGCTTAATCATAATGTTGCTGCCTTGCGGGCTGTAACGATGGGCGTTTTCTACCAGGTTTCGCAATAACATCCGCAGCAGGGTTGCATCACCCTGAACGGTGATGTCGGCGGCGCTCTCTGGCAATAGCAGGGTTTGCTGTCGCTGGTCGAGCATGGTACTGAGTTCGTCATACGAGGGGAGAATGACATCTTCCAGCAGTTTTACATGTTGATAATTACCGGAAGAAAATGACTGTCCGGCACGCGCCAGTTGCAGCAGCTGGGAGACGCTCTCCATCATCTGATCAAGCCGTGCCACTAACGGTGCTACATCAATGTGATGCGTTTTCGCCAGCAGTTCCAGATGCAAACGCACCCCAGCCAGTGGCGTTCGCAGTTCGTGCGCGACGTCAGCGGTAAACAACCTTTCGTTATCCAGCGTGCTGGTCAGGCGACTGACCAGATCGTTCAACGCCGAAACCACCGCTTCGATTTCGAGGGTGGCGCTGTGAATGGCAATGGGCGTTAAGTTGTCGGCGGTGCGCGCTTCCAGCTCTTTTTGCAGCTCCGCCAGCGGGCGGGTGATGCGGCGTACCGCCTGATAGCAGATAAATAGCGTCAGGCTGACCATAAACACGCCGGGGACAATCAGGCTGGCGACCGCCTCGCGGATCTCACGCATGATGTGGCGATCGTTGTTGCGATTGTCGCGTAGCGCCTGCTCAAACAGCTGAATCTGCTCGGTACTTTCATGCCATAGCCAGAAGACGCTGATCAGCTCAAACACCAACAAAATGGCCCCGATGGTCAATATCAGCCGTTGGCGCAGCGATATTGGTCGGCGCAGAAAATGCATCAGATTCAATTAGTTTTCCTCATTCGCGACCAGCATATAGCCAAAGCCGCGCACGGTGCGGATACGGGCTTTGCCCACTTTGTCGCGCAGATTGTGGATATGCACTTCCAGGGTGTTGGTCGAGGGTTCATTGTCCCAGTTATAGATGTCGTTGTAGAGAATTTCCCGATGCACCGGACTGCCTGCTTTGAGCATTAACCGTGACAGCAGAGCATATTCTTTGGGCGTCAGAATCAACTCTTCACCGCCCATCCATACCTGACGGCGACCCATATTCAGCGTCAGATTGCCAACAATCAGCTCACTTTCGCCCTGATTATTATGGCGTCGTAGCAGGGCGCGGATACGGGCGTGTAACTCTTCCAGCGCAAAAGGCTTCACCAGATAGTCATCGGCACCGACATCCAGCCCGGCGATTTTGTCGGTCAGCGTATCGCGAGCGGTGAGGATCAGTACTGGCAGGGTGTATTTTTTCTGCCGGATACGGGCGAGAAAATGCAGTCCATCTTCGTCGGGTAACCCTAAATCCAGTACCACCAGGCTGTAATGACCGGCCTCAAGGCTTTGTTCCGCCATCCGCGCGGTTGTCACGCCATCGCACGCGTAGCCTTCGGTTTGCGCCGCCAGAATCAATCCCTGCAATAACAGCGTATCGTCTTCAACAATCAGAATTTTCATTCACTCACTCTCCTGCAAGTTTGCAGAATATCATCCGCAGCCTGGTAATACTTCGTCTCAACGCCAGTTAATCCCAATAGCGTGGAGAATAAATTGTCTTGTGAATAGTGTTGCGTTTGCGCCTGTTTTTGCAGGCAGTTCTGGTCAACCTGATACCGTTTTTGATAATCCTCCGACAGCCACAGCAGCATTGGCACCTGTTTTTGGCTATCCGGGGCGATGGCATAAGGCAGACCGTGCAGATAGATGCCATTTTCACCTAACGATTCACCGTGGTCAGAAAGATAAACCAGGCTGGTGGTAAATTTATCCTGATGTTCTTTCAGCAGATTAATCGCTTTATCAACAATATAGTCGACGTAAACCAGCGTGTTGTCGTAAGTGTTCACCAGTTGCTCTTTGCTACAGGTCTGGATCTCATTGGTGTCGCAGGTTGGGGTAAATTTCCTGAACTGCGGCGGATAGCGGTTGTAATAGGTCGGACCGTGGCTGCCGATGGTGTGTAAGACAATCACGCCATCACCCTGCAGGTTATTGATGTACTCTTCCAGCCCGTGGAACAGCACTTCGTCATAGCATTCGCCGTTGATGCACTGACCAGGCAGATTCAGCGCGGTGACGTTCTGGTGAGGCACGCGGTCGCAGGCACCTTTACAGCCGCCATCGTTGTCATTCCACAGCACGTTGATGCCCGCTCGCTGAATGATATCCAGCACGCCTTCCTGGTGCTGTGCCAGCTCTTCTTTGTAATGCTCACGCGGCATATCCGAGAACATGCACGGTACTGAAACTGCCGTTGCCGTGCCGCAAGATGCGGTATTAGGGAAATAGACCACGTTATCTTTCGCCAGCCGCGGGTTAGTTTCACGCGGGTAGCCGTTGAGGGAGAAGTTCTCCGCCCGCGAGGTTTCGCCGACAATCAGGATGGTCAAATTTTTACGTTTTTCGTTCTGCATTAACGGGTTGCGGTGGGCGTCTTCACCAATTCGCACCAGCGGTAGATTTGCTAGTCGCTGATGGGAGTACCATGACCAGCTGGCAACAATGCTGTTAGAGGGGCTTAAGGATTTCACCAGCTCTTTGTTATTGCGGAACAACGAGGCGTAGTCTTTATAAAACAGTGCGGCGACCAGCAAAATCAGTAGTACAGAAACCAGAATATTGGCTCCACGGAAAAGAACACTGCGCAGACGCGAGGTGGCAGGTTTGATTTTTATCCAGCAGGCAATCAGCGCAGCAAGCACGCCGCTGAATCCCAGCGTTAATAACATTTGCGGTGTCATCAGCGCATAACTTTCTGCCGGAGTGGTATCAATAATATTGGCAATCATCGAGCGGTCGATGACGATGCCGTAAGTCATTATGAAATATTGTGCAGCCGCGCCAACCAGAATAAACAGGCAGGCCAGTGGTCGATTAAGCCATAAGAAAGAGCTTAGTGTCAGGACAATATTAATCACGCTGAAAGCGACGACCGGCATCGACAAGAAAACCAGTACGTTATGCAGCGAATCCAGCGGCAGCGCCTGCAACACCTGTTTAAAAAAGGCAATATTCAGGCAGATAGAGATATAAAAAGCGGCCAACAATAGCCAGGCGAGTAAATTCAAAGAGGGTCTTTTTAGTAGGCGCTTCAACATCACGGTGTTTCCATCGAACAAAGTGCGCATATGCTCGCAAAGCAAAATTAAGCCAACCTTAAGTTCTTAAGGTTGGCTTTTATGTTTGCTGGATTAAGGGGAATTAATCTTTGCTTATTGGTGCATCTAAGGGATACGGGTTTTTATGTAGCCGGTTGTAATTCAGCGCATACATGGCGGTGATGACCATCAGGGTGACAAATGACCACATAACCTCTTTCGCTCCGGACCCCACCACGGCCCAGATGCAGTAGAGGAAGGCAATGGTAGTAACTGCCAGATATGCCGGGCGTGCTTTACCAAAGTGACCGTGTCCGAGCAGCAGTAACGCCGCACAGGTGTAAAGATATGGCACCAGTGTAAAGATGACCGAGACGGAAGAAACCAGACCGAACTCTTTGGTCGCGTTTGGTGAAATGCTGCTGAGCTGGAATATGGTCATCAAAATACCGACGATAATCAGCCCCGCCACTGGCGTACCCGCTTTATTTACACGGGCAAAAATCGGTGGGAACAGTCCGTCATCGGCAGCGGCTTTCGCCGTTTGACCCGCCAGCAACGTCCAGCCGCCCAGTGAACCTAAGCAACCCGCAGCTGCGCAGAAGGAAACAATGGCCCCGGCGGTGTCACCCAACGCCATCCGTGCGGCATCACCGAATGGCGAAGCAGAAACGCGCAGTGCGGCATTAGGGATCATCCCCATAATCGCGGTGGTAGAAAGTACATAGCAAACGGCGGCAATCAATACCCCACCAATGGTGGCGATAGGGACATTGCGTTTCGGGTTTTTCACCACACCTGCGGCAACGGAGGCACTTTCCACACCGATGAACGACCACAGCGTAACGTTAAGGGTACTTTGAATTGCACCGAAGGTGCCCAGGCCGCTGACGTTCCATGCCGCCATATAGGTTTCACCACGGAACCAGAACCAGCCAAATACGGCAATCCCGACGATGGGGATCAGCGCCAGCACGGTGGCAACTGCCTGCACACGGGTGATCATTTTCGGACCGACAATGTTCAGCAGGACGAAGATCCACAGCACCACGACGCAGGTGATGGTTAATACCAATGGATCTTTCAGAATCGGGAAGAAGTAACTTAAATATCCTACGCCAATGACCACCATGGCGATATTGCCGATCCAGCAGGCCAGCCAGTAGAGGACGTTGGTTTGATAACCGAGAAACGGGCCAAAGCAGCGGCGGGCGTAAGCGTAAGAACCACCAGGACTTGGATCGAGGAACGACATTTTGGCGTATACCATCGAGAGCCCCAGCGCACCGATAATCGTCACCAACCATCCATAAATGGCAATCCCGCCAGTCGAGGCCAGGTTTGCAGGTAACAGAAAAACACCTGACCCCATAATATTCCCCGACACCATCAGGGTGACGGGGATTAAGCCCACTTTGTGAGCATCAGCATCCGAAGACATAATTAAACTCCTGCGAAGGCGAGCTTCGTGACAATAAATTACGTCATATCATACGCCTGCATTCGATAGTTGAATTATTATCGACCGGGTTATCGCTGATGCCGTTATTAATATAGCTCTTCGTTAAGGTTAAAAATCAGGCGACAGTGCGTTCTCTGTGCTGACTAACATAATGCAGCGGCGTCATACCGTAGAAGTCTTTAAAGACAGAAATAAAGTACGACGTACTGTTGTAGCCGCAGGACTGTGATACCTGAGAGATATTTTTACCGTCCATCATTAATTCATTTACGGCATAACGCATGCGGCAGGTGGTGATTATTTGGCTATAACTGGTGTTTTCGCTTTTCAGCTTTTTCTTTAACAGACTTGGGCTAAGACATAAACAACTGGCTACCATACTAAGATTCCAGTCTTTGTGAATATCGCTTTCAATAATTTGATAAACGCTGTCACTTACACAATTACGTAACATATACATCATTAATGAAAGGAATTTTTTACTGTCGAGAAAACGGGATAGCACCGTGAATAATAATGCGCGTGTTCGTTCCTTTTCTGACTCAGTTTCTGCGGGCATCATGCTGTGTTGCGCGGCAACGCGAAAGACGTCTGGCGTCAGGCATGGCAGGGTGAGTATGGGCGTAGCGCTACGTTGCCATACTGGTATTTGCGAGAGATCTTTATTCAGAAACCGGAGGTAATCTTTGATGATGTCGTGACTAATATGAGCAACCAAAGTGTTGTTAAGAGAGGAGACGTCGATAATATTATTTTCACAATTTAATAACGCCATATGGTTAGCTTTAAGGCTAATAGGTTCTTTCCCATTCACCCTTATCCAGACATCTTTTTCAGTCAATAAAACAATACAAGGTTGGTCGCTGCAAATCCTCATACATGTACTCCTG
>NZ_SJWV01000218.1:0-5965 GCF_004352695.1 Escherichia sp. KCJ4928 | reverse complement strand
AATGAACTCAGCGCCGCACTGGCCAGAATGCTCCATATGCACCACATACTGCTGGAACGAACCCGGTACAGAGAAAATATCCATGATGCAGAATGTATTCGTGAAATTCACGAAGCCCCCCTGCAGGCTATCGGCATCCTGGAAAAATACAAACGCACAAAATCATAAGGCAGTTCTATGTGGATCCTGATTTTCTGGCTCTCATCCCCCTTTAATGTCTCCTCCGGCGATGCCCGGCAACCCACACTGGCTGTTCACAGTCAGGAGTTTCGTACTGAAAAAGCCTGTCGGGATGCCTTCACCGCGCTGAAAAAAGAAAACGTGGGGGAATTTGCTCTCCGGGGCGTCTGCGTCCCCGGCGGAGAATAAACCGGAGATGATGATTCTCCACAGGAGTATTCAATGGCATACCATTCCCCGGATGTCACACTGCATTATCCGTATCTGCGCCGGATGTCCTGGGCGCAGATAACGGCAGCAGCTGAAGATGCGGAAATACATCATGATTATGCCCGGGCATTAATATTGTGGCAGCATGCATATCATGCTGCCACGCTGACTCTCAACAAAAACCTGGCAGTTGCTAAAATCGACTTCTGTATTAAACTGTAAGCGGCTCGCCAGAACCGTATTGATATTTACTGAGAGCTCAGATCAACTTTCCAGGGCAACAGATCGCGTACCCGGTTTGCCGGCCAGTCCTGGATATGATCAATGACGTAACGCAGCCATTTTTCTGGCTCCACATTGTTCAGACGGCATGTGCCGATCAGCGAGTACAACACCGCCGCATGTTCGCCACCGCTGTCGGAACCTGCGAACAGCCAGTTTTTCCGGCCTACAGCCACATCCCGTAAGGCGTTCTCTGCGATGTTGTTATCGACTTCGGCCCAACCATCCTCTGCATAGTACGTCAGTGCCGGCCACTGGTTCAGGGCGTACACGAACGCTTTCGCCAGCTCCGAGTGCCGCGACAGAGTTTTCATCTTTTCACGTAGTGCAAAATGGCATCTGAATCGATCACAGTTTGGCCGGGTTACTCACCGCTCTCCTTCACGGTAATACGCACCTGTTTTATTAACATATAGAAAAAATTGCTCCAGCATGTTTTATCTTTTTGAAATCAGGACATTTACCAGCTCACTTAAAACTCTTTTTTGTTCTTCATCCTGAAGATATTGAATCCGAAATTTAATCTCTTCTGCAACCCGTCTTGTATCGGACTCATTAAGTATTTTTGTTATTCGCTGTCTCTGATGTTCAGGCTGGTCTTCCATATTTCGTAAAACCAGATGAAATAATATATCATAAAGTGCGCAATGCCATGAATAACCATCATTGGTTAAAATAAGCTCCCAAACCCGCTCCTGCTCGGCAATAAGCTGCAGAACAAAGGACTCAACCTGTTCTGTTTGTTCGGGGGCAACACGGTATAGCGGAGCAATCACAGCAAAAAACAGTTCATTTAACCAGGATTCCGCCTCCTTCTCGCTCCTGAAAGATGGGCAGTTATGTATTCTTCGTTCGTATTCACGGGCAACCTGCTCCAGAATACCCTTCGGCGGTGTCAGCCACTTATTCCTGAGCAATACACTGGTTGATGGATGGCAGCAGGCTATTTCAGCAATAATTTCACGTAATGTCTCCGGGCTGAACTTCTTCAGCTGATTGTAGTGCTCCCGGGTAAAACCATGTTCATCGCATAAAAGTTGCCATGTCATTGATATACTGTTTGCCACTCCTTGCTTCATCATTAATACCTGTTACCTGAATATCAACAGACCGGTGTACCTTTTCTGAATACCTCCCCGGACGGACTGGCAATTCCCATTCGCCTCAGCGTGGCATCTGCAGCTTTCGCCACCTCGCTGATATCCAGCTTTTCAGGTAGCGGCGGGGACGATATCTGCGCCAGGCAATAATTCCTGCGCAACAACAACCACTCCCGTTGTGCTTCTGTACATTCAACATTTCCCATAACAAAAAGCCAGCGGGCGGAAGCTCTGCGCCAGCAACCCGCCGCCTCCAGCTTCTGTGCAACCATGTCTTCCACGACTTCCGGGGTACTATTTTTCCTGCTCAAAACATCAACTCACTGAAATAATACTCATATATGACGGTCTCAGCGAACCGTCCATGCCGGGCTGAAATCCTCTTCCTGAAACAACTCCGTCAGTCCGCTAATCTGTTTCAGCCTCAGCACTTCATCCTGGTCCATCCCCAGCTCTGTACCAATGCGTTCATCCGTCCAGCCCAGGCGTGACAGGTCCCTGACAATATCAGACATTGAGGTTATCTGATGTTTGCCCCTGGCCCGGTTATGTCGGATGGTCGCAGCAATACGTGAGGCCTGTCCCTTTCTCTCCGGATTAATACAGACCACCGGCAGCCAGCCCTTCAAACGTTTTCCCGTACCTGCTTCCCTGCCCAGCACCTGGCGATGAAAACCATCCACCACCAGGTAATGGTTCTTTTCCTCAGACACCACCACCGGTTGTGTGAAACCATCTTTCTCCAGTGACTGCTTCAGCAGTTTCTTCTCACCCGGCGCCATGACATTGGGATTGTAATCGTTGGCCACCACTTCATCCGCTTTCACCCACAGCACACAGTCCACAGGCTCCTGCGCAAAAGGGCTGACCTCATGAAGCACCCTGCGCAGGTGATTCAGGGCCTGTATAGTCTCTTCTTCTGCTCGTTCCTGGCTGAAGTACTGACGAATCATGTTGCCAAGTATCTCCGGTGTCACAGAATCCCCCATTCCTTCCTCCTTTCCTTCATACGCTGCAGATAACGTTCATAGTGCCGGGGTTTGTTCGGACTGAAGGAGAGGGTCCGGCACCAGAAATCATTCTTTATGAGAGTCTTACAGATACGTCGCCAGGACGGAATATCCCGGCTCCCCAGGTCATTCTCCTGTTCATCCGGGATGTCATCCGGGAAGCCCCGCGTCTGATACCAGCGCAGGTAGACAGCAATTTTATTACGGTAATGTTCTGCTGTTCTTTCCGGCATCACATCCAGCAGGAACATCGCATAGCTGCGCCAGGTATGATGAGGCGGCTTCGTGATACGCTTACGCAGGGCAAAATAGGCACCACTCACATTGGCATAAAGCGCCCCGCTGGCAGCCCCTGACACCCGTTCACACATCCTGGCCCAGGTTTCCGGCTCCAGAACATGGTAAAGCCACAGTCCCTTACGCTGTTCAGGACCAAAAGGTTCACAGACTCGCATGTTGCGTAACGGCACGCCGGCACGGTACATCAGGTCATACAGAGGATTGTAGATGGCACAGGTTCTGGCGTTATATATCCAGATATCGCGGGCTTTCCAGTCATATAACGGATACATGGTGTAATAAAACCCTTCAGGCGACGCTGTGGTCCAGGGTTTATCATCTGCATATCTCAGTTTGCGCTGAGATACCAGTCCCATAAAGCGATTGAGCGATTCATCAGCACGGACACCAGTCAGTATTGCCACTCCACACCGGTTACCGGCAAACCAGGAAGAAAATGCCGGAACAAATTCTTCAAACGTCATGGCATACCGGTAAAAGGGAAAATACGTCATGTCTGTAATGGCCTCTTCCGGTGGCTGGCGAACCCAGGGCACTCCTGGCTCCCAGCATATCCACTCCGGCTGAAACTGCGAGACGCCGTTTACCGTGGTCAGGGGAAGTGCCACCCAGTAAAAGGTTTCCGTCACATCATGGTACATTTCCCGCATCTTCTGAATATGTTCAATGGTGCACCGATACTGGGCCTCCCAGTCAATGAACAGAACAGAGAAATGACGTTTTCTCCTGCGGGCCACCTCTGCCACAAGATGGAAAAGCACGGTGGAATCCTTTCCACCTGAAAAAGACAGGCATACCGACGGAAATGTTTCAAAAATCCACTCAATGCGGGCGATTGCGGCACGCAAAACATTTTCTCCGGTAAGGATTTTTTCGGTTAAAAGCGTATCACTCATTTTCCTGGCTTTATGTCGAATAATACTGTTTATACATTCAGACAAACTTCATTAACAACTCACCGCTTTGGGGATAAATAATAACAATAAAACCCTTCAGATATTAATCTGGTTGTTGGATTTGTTATCGCATCCTTTATCCACCTGCTTCTTACTGGTAACACATCTGGAAATCCATGCATTTTCAACATACACCATACTTTCAACTTGTAAATAAGGAAATATGATGCAGATGGTGAACGATTCAAATATCATTTTGCAGGAAGTATTCACTGTAATAGAATTACCCCCTGATAAAGTTTATTCACTAAGAAATTATTCAACAGAACCATTCCCTGTTAGCTTTGAGCAATAGCACTTATTTTTATATGTATCAGGAATACGTACGTTGATGTAACCAAAACAAAGAAGCCTGTGTCCATGGGGTTCGTACAATTGTGTGTAGCACATGACCAAATCAGGTTTGAGACCTCCCGCTGCAATATTTTTTATTCAGACTTTAGCCTGTCAGGCCTGACAGAAACGCTCCCAACTTCCCTTCTATATCACTGTCTATAGTACGTAATCTTAGCAATGGCAGGCCGCATTTCTTCAGTATACTGTTTTTAAGTTCATCACGTTCAGCCTGAACACTGGTCAGATGATAACCTCCATCCACTTCAATAACCCCTAATGGAGTCTTCCCGACCTTATAGTAAACAACAAAGTCACAACTGGCCCGGTTACGCATGAATAACTGTTCACGGTGTGTAAAATCCCCCCGCTCCAGCAACACCAACTGATTCAGCGCTATTTGTGAATGAAACATCATACTCCGATAACTATCCTGCGACAGGATATCCCGCAACAGGCAGGCCACAATCTGTTCTGACTTAAAGTGTGAATCATTTGAATTCAATCTACTATTCAGTCGTTCCAGTGATTTGTCATACTCACTGTACAGCAAATCAAATGCTGATATGACCGGGCTCTCGAAAATCTCTCCGTCATCAGCGTAGTATTTGATGTAACGAATCAGCGCCGCAATATGTCCAGCGTGGCGTTCAAATACATCATTACCAGTCACCAGCGTAAATTTATTTCGGGCCCTTGAAACAGCGACATTCACCAGTTCAGGATTATCAACAAACGCGATGTTCCGACTGTGCTGGCTGCTGCGCTTCTTATCCAGCACAGTGGAAAACACAATTTCATCGCACTCCCGTCCCTGAAATTTATGCACCGTCGATTTCACAAAATCAGCAGGCAGCACTTTTTCAGCCAGATTAACCTGTGCATTATATGGGGCAATGTATCCCCTGCTACTTTCTTCATCCCAGTAATGACCTTCCAGAGATTCAAGCTCCCTGAGATTTGAAAAATTACGGGTATGGTTTCCTTTTGCCGTGATGACCAGAGATAATGAGGCTTCACCGGAATCAACCGTTAACGGTATCAGAGCATTATCATAAAACTGCTTATTACAAAATTGAATGATTTTAGGATGACAACGATAATGCTCTTTAAGAAGGGTTACTGGCACCATGTTCCTGAACAACATACAAACCGAATCAAGTAGACTATATTTCTCACAATTATAGTATTCTGCCGGTGGAGATGGGCTGTTCGGGAGTAATACAGGAACATGTGGAAGTTGCTTACGATCCCCTACAACGATTACATTACGGGCACATCCCAGTCCCAGAATGCCCGGAACAATATCCTGCTGTGAAGCTTCATCAATAATCACATAATCAAGAAGGGCCCCCTTACCGATTGAGTTAATAATCGAATGCGTGCTGCTACCAATAACCGGAAAACGCTTTATAAAATGGTCAAATTCATCCCTGTATGTCTCTACCGAGAATGAACTTCTTGTTGAAACATTTCTTCGCAGATGTTGCTTTAAATAAAGCATAGACCATGATGTCAGGCGCCCCAGTAAAACTTTAAAATCAGATTTTTTTAATACTCCCTCATATTCATTCAGAGAAATTTGTTTTTCCCG
>NZ_SJWV01000217.1:0-6064 GCF_004352695.1 Escherichia sp. KCJ4928 | reverse complement strand
CTTCATGGCAACGAGTACTCATGCAGCCCCCCATAATGGAGTGACTTATGAAAGCCTTGAAACAGGGAAGTTTAGTGATTTAAGTAGTTTTTTGAAAACGATCAATCTTTATGATAAAGATAATAATTTAATTGATAATGGGAAGCAACTTGACATAAGTAAAGCTGAAAACAAATATCTTTTTTACACATTAAAGACAAACAAACAAGCAGGTCTCTCTCCTGAAGGTTTTGGTACGACATTGAGTTCAATCGCAACTTATTATGATTATGCAAAAGAACAAGCTTACTTTGTAGATAAAGAGTCTAAAAAAATCCTATTATCATCCGATGGTTTAGGGAATGTAATGGTCATTGGACCTGATGGATATGGTTATACAAAACATATACCTGAAATTAGTGAATACTTGTACAAGCTCAAGATAAATGGACCTCTTGGAAATGCTGTTGACATGGAACTATCTGGAGAGGATATCAAAGCAATTTACTCGGAGATGTCATATCTTGGTAGCGGTAAAACGGAGACAGGGGGAAGAGCATCTGCTACAGGAGTTGATTCGACCTCATTAGGATATAATAGTATCGCTAATCACTCTAATAGCATAGCCCTTGGCGCGAACTCAGTCACAACACGCTCAAATGAAGTCAGTATAGGCACAAAAAATGGAGAAACTCGCATAATTGGTGGTGTTTCTGATGGGAAATTAACAACAGATGCTGCTACAGTTGGCCAACTGTATCACGAATATTCGATTGAAAAAGTAGCCCGTATTGAAGGTGATGCACAAACACTAAAATCAGCAAACACTTATACAAATAAGCAAGTGAATGCGCTGGAGCAAAATACCAATCAACAGCTTCAACATGAAGCAACTGCCCGTATCGAAGGTGATGCACAAACATTAAAATCAGCAAACACTTATACAAATAAGCAAGTGAATGCGCTGGAGCAAAATACCAATCAACAACTTCAACATGAAGCAACTGCCCGTATTGAAGGTGATGCACAAACACTAAAATCAGCAAACACTTATACAAATAAGCAAGTGAATGCGCTGGAGCAAAATACCAATCAACAGTTTCGTCAATTACGAGATCAGATAAATAAAAATAGAAAACGTTCAGATGCCGGCATTGCAGGTGCAATGGCCATGACAGCAATACCAATGATTGATGGTAAACAGTATTCTTTCGGCATGGCTGCAAGTAATTATCGTGATGAGCAGGCTATTGCCGCTGGTATAATTTTTCGCACCAGCGAAAACACCGTCGTCAGACTAAACACCTCATGGGATACACAACATGGAACAGGCGTTGCCACAGGCATGTCCATTGGATGGTAAAATATGAACGACAACAAAATGGTAAATATTTAGTTCCTAATGAAATGGTACAACAATCTTCACCATACCAAAAGGGTATCATATCACAGGATGATTATCCTGAGCTAATAATTGCTAACGTAATGTTAAACTTTATTGTAATGCACATTGTAAAATAATCATCCACTACACAACTTCTATATTCCAACTACAGCATATTACGACTTCCATAACAGGAAGTCGTTTTTTTACCAGCATTAGGCGTCAACAAATTGCTTACGGAATGCATGGGCGTTGTTGCCCCCCTCCGAGGACTCAGTCTGTATGAAGGCGCACTTCAGCAGACTTCCCCTGAACGTGAGCCGGAGATATCCACCGGGATTGCACGTCTCAAACGCCAGCAGGCAAAATGGGATGAAGAGCTGGCCATCCTCTAAAAGGCCGCGACATACTTCGCGAAGCGCCTGAAATGAAGTATGTCTTTATTGAAAAACATCAGGCGGATTTCAGCATCAAAGCAATGTACCATGTGCTCGGGGTGACCCGCAGCGACTGGTATATGTGATATCAGCGGCGAACAAGTATAAGTACACGTCCAACGTGGGCGAAAGACATCACTGGCGCTGACAACATACTTATATACGGATGAAGGCGGGCTGTATCTGGCAGTAAGCACGTGCCGTTATTAGCAGCTCAATGTTACCACGCAGACGGTGCAACTGGCCTGAGATTCTCTGCGGATGGCGCTGCTAAAGCAGCATAATCTGCGTGTAAAGCTTCTCTCATTCGCTGACAGTGGAATATATCCACGGAGAATACTTTAGCCAGGAAACAATGCGGGCTACGGTGTTTAATTATATCGAATGTGATTACACTCGCTGGCGACAGCACAGTTGGTGTAGCGGTTTCTGTCCGGAACAATCTGAAAACCAGCCCCCAGCTTAGGGGGAGGGACCATCTTACGTGGGTAAGATCACTCAATTGTTACCTGGCAGAACAAGCATCACAAGACATTGCAGACTGTGCACTTACGTTGAGTTCAGGTGGAAAGCCGCTTCTACAGTGACCTGTTTTATGCTGAAATCGAATAGACCATGCGGATATCCATCAACAGGCTTGCTGGAGCAGTGGTCTTGTATCTTTTGTTTTGTCAGTAATATTTATTTTTTGTAAAAAGCAAATATAAATTATTCTCATTATTGTTTGTATTTGTGTATTGTCTTGCCGATTAACATGATCGGAGATTAGTAATATGCGAATAACCACTCTGGCTTCCGTTGTCATTCCCTGTCTCGGGTTTTCAGCCAGCAGCATGGCAGCAGAGGATGTGATGATTGTCTCGGCATCCGGCTATGAGAAAAAACTGACCAACGCAGCCGCCAGTGTTTCCGTAATCAGTCAGGAGGAATTGCTGTCCAGCCAGTACCACGATCTGGCGGAGGCACTGAGAGCTGTGGAGGGTGTGGATGTTGAAAGTGGTACGGGTAAAACCGGTGGGCTGGAAATCAGCATCCGTGGAATGCCCGCCAGTTACACGCTGATACTGATTGATGGTGTCCGTCAGGGCGGGAGCGGGGACGTGACGCCTAACGGTTTTTCTGCCATGAATACAGGGTTCATGCCTCCTCTGGCCGCGATTGAGCGTATTGAGGTTATCAGGGGGCCGATGTCCACACTGTATGGCTCTGATGCGATGGGTGGTGTGGTGAATATCATTACCAAAAAGAATGCAGACAAATGGCTCTCTTCCGTCAACGCCGGGCTGAATCTGCAGGAGAGTAACAAATGGGGCAACAGCAGCCAGTTTAATTTCTGGAGCAGTGGCCCTCTTGTGGATGATTCTGTCAGTCTGCAGATCCGCGGCAGCACACAGCAGCGTCAGGGCTCATCGGTCACATCACTGAGCGACACATCAGCCACGCGTATTCCTTATCCCACGGAGTCACAGAATTATAATCTTGGTGCGCGTATTGACTGGAAGGCTACGGAGCAGGATGTGCTCTGGTTTGATATGGATACCACCCGACAGCGTTACGATAACCAGGATGGTCAACTGGGTAGCCTGACAGGGGGATATGACCATACTCTGCGCTATGAGCGAAACAAAATTTCGGCTGGCTATGATCATACTTTCACCTTCGGTACCTGGAAATCGTATCTGAACTGGAACGAGACGGAAAATAAAGGTCGTGAGCTTGTACGTAGTGTTCTGAAGAGCGATAAATGGGGGCTTGCCGGTAAACCGCGGGAGCTTAAGGAATCTAACCTTATCCTGAATTCATTGCTGCTTACCCCTCTGGGAGAATCTCATCTGCTTACTGTGGGGGGAGAGTATCAGAGTTCGTCCATGAAAGATGGGGTTGTCCTTGCCAGCACAGGTGAAACTTTCCGACAGAAAAGCTGGTCATTATTTGCTGAGGATGAGTGGCATCTCACGGATGTACTTGCGCTGACTGCAGGCAGTCGCTATGAACATCATGATCAATTCGGGGGACACTTCAGTCCGCGTGCATATCTGGTCTGGGACGTGACCGATGCCTGGACGCTGAAAGGCGGTGTGACCACGGGATATAAAGCCCCCACCATGGGACAGTTACATAAGGGGATCAGCGGTGTATCCGGGCAGGGACGTACTAATCTACTCGGTAACCCCGAACTGAAGCCGGAAGAGAGTGTAAGTTATGAGGCGGGGGTATATTACGATAACCTCTCCGGTCTGAATGCCAATATAACAGGCTTTATAACAGACTTCTCCAACAAGATTGTCTCTTATTCCATTGATGATAACACCAATAGCTATACAAACAGCGGAAAGGCCCGCTTGCATGGTGTGGAATTCGCCGGCACATTGCCGCTGTGGTCAGAGGATGTCACTCTGTCGTTGAATTACACCTGGACCCAAAGTGAACAACGTGATGGTGATAACAAAGGTGCACCGCTGAGTTATACCCCTGAACACATGGTGAATGCGAAACTGAACTGGCAGATCACCGAAGAGGTAGCATCATGGCTGGGTGCCCGTTATCGCGGGAAAACACCACGTTTCACCCGGAATTATTCGTCGCTGAGCGCTGTACAGAAGAAAGTGTATGATGAGAAAGGAGAATATCTGAAAGCCTGGACGGTGGTGGATGCAGGTCTGTCGTGGAAGGTGACGGATGCCCTGACGCTGAATGCTGCGGTGAATAACCTGCTCAACAAGGATTACAGTGACGTGAGCCTGTACAGTGCCGGTAAGAGTACGCTTTATGCCGGTGATTACTTCCAGACGGGATCATCAACAACGGGATATGTGATACCTGAGCGAAATTACTGGATGTCGCTGAACTATCAGTTCTGATAACAACAAAACGCCATCACTGACGGTAGCATACGTTGCCACTGTAACTCCTGGCGGAACAGTGGCAACGTTACATGACGCACGGTGTCTGGTCGAAGTGACCGAGCCTGTTCAGGATTCTGTGTAAATGCCTTTTCCCAGAAGTGACCGTCCAGGCGGTCACTGAACTTGATAATAAAGCGGCTCATTTCCATACGCCAGTCCTTCAACGGCATCGTCCATTTCTGGGACGCAGACTGGATTGCCAGCCACACAACTTTTTTCACCGCCTCGTCTGTCGGGAACACTTTACGCTTTTTGATCGCATGGCGGATCACGCTGTTTAGCGACTCGGTGGGGCAGATTTCAGAAAGTATAGCTGCCAGACAATATATATTCCCGTCCTGCTGCCTGATAGCCATAACCAGTCTCATAATCTTTGTTGAACAGATTAGCTATTTTACCGCGAACTATCAGGTGAGGAGTGACCGGATACGCAACCGCAACATCCCATAAACTCACACCGCCCATTTTGACTGACTTATAGGGCCAGGATGAGTAGTCCGAATCGTATCGCGATCCCATATATTGATAAGTTATCCCCCAGTCAAAATCGAATACTTGCCAGTCAAGTTGATACTTCACTTGCAGTTTTGGACGACGTTCCAATGGTTCGTCAGTTAAGGCATTTCTGGCATCCGTATAATCGTAACTAACAGTATGCGTCAGTGCTCCTGTATCAAAGTTTACTGTAGCCTCAATTCCTTTAACGTGTACTTTTCCGTCGTTGTAATAACGAAGGGTATGAGGATTATAGTTAATCATTTCACTGATATCATTACGGTATCCTGAAATACGCCAATTTACGCCCCCAGTTAAACCTTCAAATGCCCCTTCCCACTGTTTACTCTTTTCCGGAGCCAGATTCGGATTACCATACATACCATATAGCTGCCCCAGATTTGGCGCTTTGAAAGCAGTTCCATAGGAAGCGATAAAGCGATAACCCTCAATAAACTCCCATCCCGCACTGGATTGCCATGTTGTGTGGCGTTCAAATTGCGAGTTGTCGTCATTACGCACCGCGCCTTCTAACGTAAAATCGCCAAGTTTTTGCAGTCCTGTCAGATAAATCCCCGTGTTACGCTGATCGTAACCTTTTGGCAGATATCCAGTTCCAGGAGTAGTGGATTGTTTTTGCCAGTCGATACCAGCGCCAACATTACCGTGGCCGACTGTGACGCTATTTGTCCACTGGAGATTGTATTGTTTCATATCATCCAGGTTAGCTGATGTGTCATAGCGTCCATAATGTGGATCGTAGTTGTAATCTTTTAGACTGGCCCCTGAATCTCCAGACAACCAGTATCACTTAAATAAGTGATAGTCTTAATACTAGTTTTTAGACTAGTCATTGGAGAACA
>NZ_SJWV01000216.1:0-6242 GCF_004352695.1 Escherichia sp. KCJ4928 | reverse complement strand
CGATGACTCAAATTTCGCTCAGATAAAAATGGCCGACGGAACTCTAAATGCATGCTCCGCTATGCATGTTCAATTCTACAATGCAGCAATGAATAGAGCCAATATTAAAAATACCTTTCTTGACTATTCAAATTTTTATATGGCGTACATGGCTGAGGTAAATCTTTATAAAGTAATAGCGCCATATGTTAATTTATTTAAAGCCGACCTTAGTTTCTCTAAACTCGATTTAATTAACTTTGAACATGCTGATCTGTCTCGCGTCAATCTGAACAAAGCAATCCTCCAGAGTATAAACTTAATTGATAGCAAACTCTTTTGTACGTGGCTAACAAATACATTCCTCGAAATGGTTATATGTACCGGCTCTAATATGGCTAATGTTAATTTTAATAATGCCAATTTAAGCAACTGCCATTTCAACTGTTCTATTTTAACAAAAGCCTGTATGTTTAATACCCGTCTCTATCGGGTTAATTTTGATGAGGCTAGCGTCCAGGGAATGGGCATTTCTATTCTCCGTGGGGAGGAAAATATCCCCATTGATAGTGATACCCTGGTAACACTACAGAAATTCTTTGAAGAAGATTGTACCTCTCATACTGGCATGTCACAAACTGAGGATAATATTAATGCAGTCGCTATGAAGATTACTGCAGATATTATGCAACACGCAGATTGAGGTTAAGTCGAAGAACAGCCAATGAATTGACTTTACAAGAGAGATAACTTATTTGTTTTAGAATCATGAATGTTAGCCCGAGCTAACCTGTTAAAGGTGCAAAAGATTGCACCTTTTTCAGATTACCTCGGGCCTGGTTACGTCGCTTTCGGCTTACTGATTTTCCTCAATTAGCAACGCTTCAAGCAAATCGAGATCGTGCAGTAATTTTTGCAGCGTTTCGTTGCTGATCTCCCGCGTGGCGCGCAGGTGGTACAGTTCAGCACGTTCAGAACGCAATGCCGCCAGACGGAAGCGACGCTCAAGGTTCTCTTCCTGCACGGAACTTTCAACGTCGTTACGTCCATCGGCGCGACGACGCAGGTTACCAATGACGCGAGAACTGACCTCCGTAAGCAGCTGGTTATCGATATTCTCTTCGGTATCCGCCGCCAGACGCTCCTCCATTTTCTGGATCGCCACAATCGCCACTTCTGCCGTTGCCGCTCGCGCAATACGTTCTTCTTTCAATTGTTGCGAATGGTCCGCGACTTCAATGTGTTGTAGCAGAATAGGCAACATCACCACGCCGACAAACAGCGAGAAGAGAATGACGCCAGCCGCCAGGAACACCAGCTCATAGCGCGCCGGGAAGACGTTACCATCCGGCAAGAGCAGCGGGATAGAGAGCACACCGGCCAGAGTGATCGCCCCACGCACCCCGGCGAAAGACGCGATCAGGATTTCTCGTGTGGTCCACGAACCAAACTCCATCGGCTTCTTCTTCAGGAAGCGGTTGCTGAACTTTTTCATCGTCCACAGCCAGCCGAAACGGACCAGCATCAGCGCCGCATATATCAGAATAATATCGGTAAACAGCATCCAGATTTCGACGTTAGGGTCGATTTCTGCCGCCATCAGCGACGTCTCCAGAATACCCGGCAGCTGCAGACCTAACAGCAGGAACACCATGCCGTTAAAGACAAATTCCAGCATCGCCCAGGTGCTGTTTGCGCGCAGGCGCATTGCCAGCGGCGCACGGCGCATCACACCGGAGCGGGTGATGGTCATCCCGGCGGCAACCGCAGCGAGGATGCCGGAAACGCCAATATGTTCGGCAATCAGATAAGAAGCGAATGGCAGCAAGAACAGCAGAACGATCTGCGTCGCGGGTTCATCACCGCCCCAGCGGCTGAGGAATCGCAGCGAGCGACCATACAGCCAGCTCACCACAAAACCGGCAAGAATACCACCAATGGCTACTTTCATAAATTCGACCGTCGCACCGCCGACGGTGAAGATCATCGTCCCCATCGCCACTGCCACGGCAAACTTCAACGACACCAGGCCGGAGGCGTCATTCATCAACGCTTCGCCCTGCAAAATGCCCATGATTTTTTTCGGGATGCGCCCTTCGCCAACAATCCCGGAGAGCGCCACAGCATCGGTCGGAGAAAGTACCGCCGCCAGCGCAAAGGCGGGGATCAGCGGAATGCCCGGCACCACCCAGTAAATAAGGAAGCCAATGCCGACCACGGTGACCACCACCAGCGCCAGCGCGAGGCCGAAAATCTCTCGACCATGTTCGAGAAATTCACGGGTCGGCGTTTTCCAGCCATCAGCGAACAGCAACGGCGGGATAAACAAGACTAAAAAGAGTTCAGGATCAAACTCCACATGCAAACCAAACGTCGGCCACGCCAGTAGCGCACCGATGGCGATTTGCATAAGCGGAAGCGGGATCTGAAAGGGCATGACACGAGTGACCACCCCGGACAGCGAGACCACGAGGGTCATTATCAGTATGGTGAAGAAGATTTCCATGCGTTCCCTGTTTGCGATGTTTTTTTATGATCTGAGAAAGACGTTATGCCTGAATTCTCATTTTTTCAGAATATCGCAAAAGCTCACACAATGTGCGGAGAAAATAAAAACGGGCAGCCATTGCCACCCGTTTTCAGAATCCGATGAAAGATTAGATAGCCCAGCCACCCGCATAGAAGGTCACCAGCGCCACGGCGATAACGACCGTACCGATGTTCAACTTGCGCCATTCGCCGGAAACCAGACGACCAATCACCAGAGTCGCGAAGCCGATCATGATGCCTGTTACGATGTTACAGGTCAGCACGATGAATACCGCCGTAACCAGACCCGCCATCGCATCAACAAAATCAGCAAAGTCGATTTTCGCCACGTTGCTCAGCATCAGCAGGCCAACGTACATCAGCGCCGGAGCCGTTGCATACCCCGGAACGAGGTAAGAGAGCGGAGAGAGGAACAGAATCAGCAGGAACAGCACGCCAACGGTGATAGCCGTCAAACCGGTTTTACCGCCCGCCGCCGTACCCGCCGCAGACTCGATGTATACCGCTGCCGGAGCAGCACCCACCAGGCCAGAGAAAACGCTGCTCATGGAGTCAGTGGTCAGTGCTTTCCCACCGTCGATGATCTGCCCATCTTTATCCAGCAGGTTCGCCTGGCCGGCGACGGCACGGATAGTTCCGGTGGCATCAAATACTGCCGTCATCACCAGCGCCAGAACGCTTGGCAGGACTACAGGATTCAGCGCGCCCATAATGTCCAGGCTGCCAATCAGTGAATTGCCGTTTTCATCGCTCAATGAAGGCATGGCGAAAACGCCGGAGAAATGGACGTTAGGATCGAAGATCAAACCGACAATTGAGATACCGATAATGGTCAGCAGAATGCCACCAGGGACTTTCAGTTTTTCCAGGCCGATGATCACCGCCAGACCTACCAGTGACATAATCACCGGGAAGGTCGCGAAATCACCCAGCGCAACGGGCAGACCATCAAGCGGGTTTTTAATCACCAGACCGACACCATTAGCGGCAATGAGCAGCAGGAACAGACCGATACCGATCCCCGTGCCGTGCGCCACACCGTGCGGCAAGTTGCGCAAAATCCAGCTACGGATACCCGTGGCAGAAATTACCGTAAACAGCACCCCCATCAGGAACACGGCACCCAGCGCGACAGGTACGCTAATATGTTGCCCCAGCACCAGGCTGAATGCGGTAAACGCCGTCAGGGAGATGGCGCAACCAATCGCCAACGGCAGATTAGCCCACAGACCCATCACGATAGAACCGAGTCCGGCAACCAGACAGGTTGCAACGAAAACTGCCGCAGGCGGGAAGCCTGCTTTACCCAACATACCTGGAACGACGATGACCGAGTAGACCATCGCCAGAAACGTTGTTAACCCGGCAACCACTTCCTGACGGACAGTGCTTCCACGTTGTGAAATTTTAAACCAGGCGTCGAGTGAACCGCCGGTACGCGCTGATGGCGTAGACATAAGAAAACATCCCCTGAGAGTTTAATTTTCGTCAAGATGCGTGGCGGACAATCCCCTGCCAGCGAAACGTTATCTTCCTGCTCCAGGTTTGCGACAATTTACTGCGTCGCAAAAAAGCAAACGTTTAGCTCCGCGCATACAAAACGGGTGGTAAAAAAAGCAAACGATTATCCGGCGATCATAGCGGCTTTTTCAACCGAAGTTTGCTGCTTTTTTCTCTTTTATTGTCTTGACGATGAAAAACCAGGCAATTGATGCGCAAACGTTATCGTCGGTGCGCAAGATTGCAGCGTTATCGAGCCGTATACCGTTCAGGATTGCGATAAAAAATCGTCTGAGATGACAAAAATATTGCGGATAAAAAGTATACTTTTACACTGGCGAAGAAATGCCGGTGACATACAATTAAAGCATCAACACCAACCGGAACCTCCACCACGTGCTCGAATGGGGTGTGTTGACGTCGGGGGAAACCCTCCTGTGTACCAGCGGGATAGAGAGAAAGACAAAGACCGGAAAACAAACTAAAGCGCCCTTGTGGCGCTTTAGTTTTGTTCATCTTCCAGCAAGCGTGCGCCGGTACCTTCTTCTCCTAAGCGGTCGCCCGGGTTACGCAACGGGCAATCACTGCGCGAAAGGCAGCCACAACCAATACATCCGTCCAGTTCGTCACGCAGCGCTACTAAGGTATGAATGCGCCGATCCAACTCTTCTCGCCATTGGGACGAAAGCTGTTTCCACTCTTTCGCACTTAACGTATGCCCTTCGGGCAACACGCCAAACGCTTCACCAATGGTCGCCAGCGGAATGCCAATACGCTGAGCAATTTTGATAATTGCAACATATCGCAACACATCACGTTTATATCGCCGCTGATTGCCGCTGTTACGGATACTGGTAATCAACCCTTTACTTTCATAGAAATGCAGCGCCGATACCGCCACACCGCTGCGTTTCGCCACTTCGCCGGGGGTTAGCAGCGCTTTAATGCGGGGTAATTTCTTTTCCATAAATCGCTTTACCTCAAGTTAACTTGAGGAATTATACTCCCCAACAGATGAATTAACGAACTGAACACTGAAAAGAGGCAGATTTATGTCCCATCAGAAAATTATTCAGGATCTTATCGCATGGATTGACGAGCATATTGACCAGCCGCTTAACATTGATGTAGTCGCAAAAAAATCAGGCTATTCAAAGTGGTACTTGCAACGAATGTTCCGCACGGTGACGCATCAGACGCTTGGCGATTACATTCGCCAACGTCGCCTGTTACTGGCCGCCGTTGAGTTGCGCACCACCGAGCGTCCGATTTTTGATATCGCAATGGACCTGGGTTATGTCTCGCAGCAGACCTTCTCCCGCGTTTTCCGTCGGCAGTTTGATCGCACTCCCAGCGATTATCGCCACCGCCTGTAGTTTTATTGCCCGCGCGTTAACTCCCGCGCGGGTAATTGCTCCATCCATTGCATAAACACCTGCGGCGGCATCGCCTTCGCAAAAAACCATCCCTGGCAATAGCGCACGCCGCGTTTGCGCAGCCAGTTAACCTGCTCCTCAGTTTCGACGCCTTCAGCGATCGTTTTTAACCCCAGGCTGTGCGCCAGCTCGATGATGTGTTCCGCAATCAAATGACTGGTTTTGTGGGTGGTCAGCGTTTCAACAAACGATTTGTCGATTTTCAAAATATCGACATTCAATGATTTAAGGTTATGCAAGTTAGAGTAGCCAATACCAAAATCATCAATTGCCACTTCGTAACCAGCCTGGCGGAAAGCCAGAATAATCGGCGTCATTTTTTCGACATCAAGAAATGCATGCTCAGTCACTTCAAATTTAATTTGCTGCGGACGCACCGCGTATTGCTCTGTTTTCTGATTGATTCGCGCTATCAACCGTGACGTATGAAAATCGGAGGCCGACAGGTTAATAGAAACATAGCGATCGGCATGTGTTGCCAAGTACGCGCCCAGATCACGGAAGACATTATCAATAACATAATCAGTTATCTGTTCTATCATCCCCTCCTTTTCTGCCAGCGGAATAAACTCTGCCGGATTCATTATTTGCCCCTGCTCACCAAGCCAACGTAACAACGCTTCAGCGCCGATACATTTTTCTGTTTTGATATCGATTATTGGCTGGTAATAAAGACAAAGTTGATGTTTTTCGAGGGCGCGTTGCAATTTACGTTTGGGAGATAAATAGTTTTGTCGAATACGTAGCCAGAGTAATAGCAGAACAAGACTCCCCAAA
>NZ_SJWV01000215.1:0-6280 GCF_004352695.1 Escherichia sp. KCJ4928 | reverse complement strand
TATGCAGACGGGCATTGTTGTCGGCAATATAGTTTCTGGCTGCGGTATTGTAGGCATCTGCATGATATGCAGCACTCTGGTAAAGCTGCTCATTCAGCCAGTTTTCAATTTCTGAATAAATCATTGGTGTGGCGATACCGATCACAATCAGTCCGGCCAGAATTTCAAACAGAACAAAACCTTTATCGTCGTCTTTTTGCATGGTGTTACCCTCCGGTGTGAAAAATGGCACCAGGAAAAAAAGTGAAAATGTAGAGTGATGCACAGATAAACGGACCGAACGGAATAGCGGCCCCAGTATTACTGCGCGGGAACAGCGACATACAGATCATTGTGCTGGCGGCGGCAATACCGATGATCCACGGAGTGCTGTTGGCAGATGACCACATGGCCACACCTGCAATCAGAAACACGTCCCCCAGTCCCAGCGTCTCCACTCCCTTGCGGTATGAGGTGTAGCGCCTCAGGAGAGATAACAGGAGAAACCAGAACAGAGCACAGGCAAGCGCAATAGCAGCATCGCCCTGCCATAAACGAAACGCCACACCCAGCATCAGGAATGTGAGGGTGAAGGGACGGGGAAGACGGCAGGAGGCTGCATCAGTCAGTGTCATCAGTGTCATGCAGCCGGCCATCAGCAACAGAAAGCAAAGTCCGGCAATGTCTGTCCCCCGTATGATGTGCGTAATGGTGGCGGTGAGTGCCAGAACAGCACAGAGCAGGGAGAGGTGACGTGGACGCCGGAGGGTATGCACCTGCATGAGATAATGTCCGGCCAGTCTGATGGCAAGTAACTGTATGGTCAGCGTAGCGGAGATCACGAGTAAGATGATGAGGAACATGGCTCGTATTCTCCGTTATTAACGTCCCTGCATATATGCGGCATAAATCAGCCGGGCATATTTCATTCTGCGGTGAGTGTTATTTTTATTAAATCCGGCGTTGTAGCTACCGAGACACTCCCAGTTCACACCACACTGCTGAAAATGCCGGGCAAGGATCCATGCACCTGTCTGTATATTCAGGCAAACATTACTGAGCAGTTCATTTTCACTTCGGATAATTCCCATTCTTTTCAGTCCGGGAATATGTGTGGAATTAATCTGCATCAGGCCATAATCTGTGCTGATAATTTTTCCGCTGGCATTTCTGTTATGATTGATGGCCCGGGGATTCAGGCTGCTTTCTTTACGGGCAATTACTTTCAGTAGTCCGGGATCGATGGAGTAACGTTTTCCTGCCTGAATAAAGCAGCTATCCAGTGTGTTACTGTTTACGGCGGCAGTCGCCGGGAGACAGAATAAGAAAAGAGATGAGAGATAAAACCATTTCATGATTATGTGCTCCGGGAAACAGCACCCCGGAGGGAGTGCTGTGTGGCAGGGCATTAGCTGTTGGTTTCCAGCTTGATATTGTTTTTATCGCTACTGCAGACGGTAACGGGATCCACCATGTTCGGGGCTGTGTTCATAATTTTGGTAAATATGGACGAACTGCGCAGGCTGTTAATCAGCTCAACACAGTTTGTTTTAGGAACATTATTACTGGTGATAATGTAGCCATATTTGTCTGCTGTGGCAGCAATCGTGACATCACCACCCCATGCGTTTTTGGCTTTGTTGCCTCCTGCAATCATATCAGCAGGCAATGCACCGCTTTCCGTCAGGGTTTTGATATAATCCGTTCCGGTATATCTTCCCTGGAACTTGTATTGCTTCATTTTGGTCGCAATTGTCTGCAGGTTTTTCAGTTCGCGCTGGTTATCACTGGAGGCCATTGTGCTGGACATCTGGCTCATCGCGAGCGCGACAACTATTGCGATGATAATCATTGCGCCGGCAATTTCTAATAATGTTAAACCTTTATCTTCTTCTTTATCTTTTTTTAAAGAAAAATAAGAAGACAGACGTGCTCTGAAGTTCATATATGACTCCTGTATTAATGGTTGTTACGTTAATGGAAGTATATTGAAGGGCGTTTTAGTGTTACGGCAGGTATTATTGCTTGAGCATATCGCTGATACTGTATATCGCGCTAATCATGTTAAGAATAAAAAAGAATACAAAACCTCCTGAAATACCGGTGATAATTAATCCACTTTTTCTGACGCTCTTTTTTGCATCTTCCAGCCACTGTCCGGCATAGGTATTCATTGCAGATACGCTGTCTTCCCTTTCAGAATTTAAGAGAAGTTTATTGATGCATATTTTTGAAGGAAAATCATAGTCAGAATTGCGCATGGCGGTGGCCAGATTCTGACCGGATAATACATTTTTTCTTATTGCCTGAATTCTCTCCTTTAACCATTTATTATGCTCCGCACTTTTTTCAATTCTGAGCAGCGCCTGTGAAAGCGGAATATTTATCTGCAGCATTGACGATATGCTGAACAGATAATTCACACCATGAAAAGTCTGATAGAGCGACCATGGTGGCAGTCTGTCAAGAAGTCTGCGTCCCGGGCCGGTATAGCGACTGAGTGAGAAGCGGATGATGATGGCAAGCGTGATGATGGCACCACTGAGCCACAGACCGTAGCCGATGACCAGCTCTGACATGGCTGCAAGGACTTTCATCTGGAATGACCATTTCTCCTCCGGTGCAAAAGCGCTGACAATGGGAATGATGCGGGTATGTGCGTTGTACATATTCACCACACAGAGTGAAAGCAGCAGAAGGGGATAAAGACAGAGTGTGATGAGACTGCTCACCATTTCCCGCCGTGCTTTCACGGTTTTTGCGACCTGGAACAGGGCTTCGGCGATGTTTCCGCGTTCTTCACCGTTCCTGATCAGTGCCGCTTCTTCCGGGGGAACCCATGTGGGCAGGGCCCCCGACAGCATACCGCTGGCTTTCAGGGAGGCAATACATTCTCTGGCCAGAAAGTACATGCCGGATGTTCCTTTCCGGGTGCCAAAGTCAGTTTCGACATTACAGATAAACTCCAGGGCGCGCAGTGACGGCGTTCCGTCACGTATCATTCCGCCGAGGGACTCATAGAACTCGGCACGCTTAAGACCGAAGGTTTTTCTGGCTGTCCAGCTGTTCAGGGCAGACAGATCCAGTTCAGTACTGTTGAGTTTTTCCAGAAATTTCATATCAGCGCAGCAGCGTATAGCTGTCCTCATCAATGGGAGAGATGTAATGGGCCGCCAGAGGGTCAACCAGTCCGCTGTTGATTTTTCCCAGCAGATGCTGATTACGCGTCATCCCGCCCAGCTCTCTGTGCCAGTAGGTTTTGGCTTCGATGCGGCCTTTTTCCCGGTACAACTGAAAAAATCTGGCATCAGGAGAGATGACTTCTGCAATCACTGTGCGCCCTGTGACACCACGCCAGCAGTGTGGGCAGCCGTCATGGTTTCTCAGATATACCGCATCAGCATTACAGAAGGTTTCCACCAGACGTCGTTCATCCTCAGTACGACGGGATGCCACGTCATTCCATGGATGACGGCAGTGGGGACATATCAGCTGAACCAGACGCTGACTGAGCAGTCCGATGAACAACTGCGGGTCTGCAATCATCCTGGCCTGAACACCTTCCATCTCAAGGCGTTCGAGGATGTTAATCGGGTCGTTCGCATGGATGGTGGTCAGCATCAGATGGCCTGTCATGGCGGCTTTTATTGCCGTAATGGCGGAATCGTGATCGCGGATTTCACCGTTCAGAATGCCGTCAGGATCAAGCCGCAGGGCTGATTTTATGGAATCCACCCAGCCCTGAGCACTGTCCATGACGGCGGTCTGGATTGCGCCGGGAATACGTCCTTCCGGCGGTGATTCAATGGTGAAGAGACGACGACGGGGCAAAAGAATACCACCGGTGTTGTTGAATCCGTGCTGTTCAAGATAGGCCGCAGACGCCGTCCTCAGCGTGGTGGATTTTCCGGAGCCGGTCGGCCCTGACAGGGTGATGATACCTTCCGGTCGTTGCAGAATACGGCGGATGGTCTGCTCCTGCTTTGGATGATAGCCCAGCATACCGAAGGTCGGAATATGGCTGCTGTCGTCCTTGATCAGCCTCAGAACAGCATAAAGGCCCCCCACGCAGGGATAATGGGAGTAACGTGCGCCAAACAACCCCGCAAGTTTCAGAAACTTTTCCGCCAGTCGGGCGTCCTGGGGAACACCAGGATCAAATTGTGTTCCCTTGATGACGTCAGTCATCCCGGAGTAGGTGGCCCCCAGAAGCTCCACTCCCTCATCTTTCCGGATAATGTCGAGGATTTCCAGTTCCCCATGTACACGGGCCTCCACATAGGTGAAGTCTGTGTTGTCCCGTCCCGGAGTGATATGAAGATCGGAGGCATTAAGGGTGGCGGCATGTCGGATATACCCGAGCATTTTATTCTGCACAGGATTCATGCCGTTTTCCTGTCCGGCGATTGTTGTTGCTTCCCGGATCCGGGCTATCACATCCAGTGTGGTGAATTCAAAGTCTCCGACTCGTCCCTGATAGCGTGCGCGCAGGCGGGTCAGATATTCCTGGACGGCACGCAGATGTTTTTTTCCCTCAACAACCCTGATCCGCAGTTGTCCGGCGTTATCGGTGTCGATGGCCACATAATCCAGAATGTCATCCGGCGGCAGGTCTGCTGGATCCAGCATAAAGCCTCCTTACGGGCAGCGGTGCCCGGAAAATATGTCTTTCATCCTTTTATTTTTGACAGCCGCCAGTTACGGCGGCCGGTCTCATGGTCGCAGGGTTTTTCTGGTGCCAGACTGTTCCAGCACCACACTGTCCGGCGTGATTTTTTCCACGTGATAAGTGGTTCCGGGGATGTTCTGGCCCGCCTTCACATCGGAGATGCTTCCCCCCGGAAGTTCTATCCGGGCAGTCAGCTGAGGCTGAACACCGAATATTGCTGTCAGGCGGGGGGATAGTGATGCCTGTGTATTTGTTGTGACTGCGGAAATGCTTTCCTGCTGACGTCCGGCCTCTGCGGGCCCCCCCTGCTCAAGTGTTCGCAGTTCATGGCGGATCTTCTCTCTTGCCAGCATGGCTTCATACAGGGCTGTCTCTTCCTGTATCTGTTCAATCCTTATTTGCTGTGTGTTCTGTTGCTCTGCATTTCCGGTTGTGGCCATTGCCGTGGCCGGTAACAGCAGGACTGAAAACAGAAGGGTTTTGGCTTTATCGGGCATAATATTTACCTGTAAATTGATAGTGGAAACGACCGTTCTCCAGTTGCCGTGTGACAGAGATAAAACGGACAGAAGGCTCTTTCAGGCGTTCAGCCAGATGGTGTGCAGGGAGTGTGGTCTGTATCTGAAGGTCATACTCTTTCCATGGGGGCTGAATGATCTGTCCGTTCTCATCAGTGACGCTGTTATTAACTTCCTGCCAGTCCAGTTTCAGTTGCATTGACTGAGCCAGCGAGGTCAGTCGTTCCTGCAGGACAGCGGTTTCCGGTAGTGCATCAACTGTGACGGCGTTTTCAGACAGCCGGAAGGTGACCGGCAGGCCAATGCCGCCGGTCTTTCCTTCCGGCATCACAATAAACGGTCGGCTGTCTGTCATATCACTGATGCGCCGGATGAAGTCAGTCACTGTCGCGCCCGCAGTATTGGTGTACGATGCGCGAAGATTGCCGCTGCCACCGTCAGTCGAGCATTCTGCCAGCGAATAACGCCATCCGGCAGCAGACAGTGGCAGTGAAGTCCATATATCAGCACATCCCCGGATGAACGCGTCTGTTTCAGGGAGTCCGGGCCAGGGGGGAGTGATTCGTTCCTCTGTGGCCTGTCGGGCAACCGCTGCCTGCGCGGCTTTTTCTGTCTGCCAGCGTTCATAATACTGCCAGCCGTACCATGCAGTGCCGAGAAGGGCGATGATCAGAGAGACAGTGATGAACTGCGGTCCCCGGGATACCGGATTCAGGCGTGCGGCAGCCGGATGTTTACCAGAGCCAGTCAGGGAGGCCAGCGGCAGGTGCTGATTCTGAGCGCCTGCTGAAAATGCCGCTGGTTCATAGTGTATCCAGCCCTGAGTCGGTTCGGTGTTGATGGAAAGAAAGGTATCCCGGGCTTCCCGAACCTCTTCCCCGCTTCCCACCAGGTCACTGACGAGAACACCGTCGACAACGGAAACAAAGCTATAGTGCGGTGTTTCTCCGGGTAACGTCAGTTCCGTGATGGCATAGCCGCCATGTTCAAGTAGTGGCAGGATCAGCAGGGCGAGGGAGAAGCACTGACGGGGTTTTCCGGGCAGTATGCGGCGACTGACAGTGGCTACCATGGTGTGGGTATCGGCATCTTCATTACTGAGATACTGACAGGC
>NZ_SJWV01000214.1:0-6419 GCF_004352695.1 Escherichia sp. KCJ4928 | reverse complement strand
ACTATCCCTGTCAGTAAAATTGCTCCTCCGACAAGAATTACTGGAAAGCCAAAGCTAACACAGGCAAAAGAAGCCAGGCTTCCAATAGCGGTTGCAACACCACCGGCTATAACTGCTTTGGCCACATCCATTGAAAAATCGCCAAGAAAATTAACCAGATCTCGCTCTGAACTCATAATAAATTCTATGGTTCTCCAGGCTACTGAAAACCAGATACAGAACTTAACTCCTTTTATTGATTCAGATAAAGCTCCTCGCCAGCCAATAGCGAGTTCCAGAACTTGAGGCGCTCGTGAAGAGAAAATATATTTACCGAGCTTTTCTAAAAGCCAGGGGCTGGATGTTGTGATTTTTATATATTTCTCTCCAAGTATTTCAAAGTAACTTGCTTTTGTATACTTTAAGGCATTAAGGTTAAATATAATTTTCCCATTGTCATCAAACTCAGTCATTAATTTACCCGCGTTAACTAACCAAGCGAGTGTATCTTTTATACCTGAAGGATGTGTAGTGATAAAATGAATGTAATCAAATGATGTTATTGGGCTGAGTATTTTTTTTGCAACATCAAGTGTCAAGAGAATAACATGATGAGTGTTCTGATGCCTTAACTCATCAATGAGTGGGACGTCGTTAAGATAAGGGTGCTGAGGTACTAGCTGGTTTATCGGCTGAGCCCCCCGAAGAATGTCACCCACATAATCAGCCCACTGTGCATTCTGTGTGTTGTTGTTATTCCTTAAACCAGCCATTTTATCTCTCCGCAATAGTAATTTATTATGTTATTACAGTAAGTTACTGTACACGATCCTGCCATTTACTCATTGCATTCGTACCGGCTAACGTATGCTCCCAGGAAATATCTTCATAAATAAAGGCAATTCTCTCCTGTGGTTCCAGTTCTTTTTCCAGGACAGCATGCGGTGTGACAAAATCAATACTTGATATTCGGGCTTTTGACAGATTTATTTTATAATAAGGCTGGTAAATACCCGCTTTACTGGTTCGGTAGAGTATAAATTCACATATTGCCATTTTTTCATTGTCACTAAGTGCTTTTGCCAGCAATGGTGAGGATTTATCAACCGGTTTGGTGATAATTAATTCATGATGATTGACATTTTGACTTCTTGAGATGGAATGCATTAACGCATAAACCATGATCTGATCTTTATGTTCTGGCTGCGCTTTGTTTCCGACAGAATCAAGCGTTGAGCAACCTGCTGAAATCAGCCCTTGTGTCTCTCCACTCAAAGATAAATAACTTATATTTGCCATGATAATCTCCTTTAATTAAATAATTATTTTTCGGCCGTGGTACCGGTTGCCGCCTCTGGCATGACGTTATTCTTCAGCAGCAGCCAGCGGCTTAACACGCCTTCGAGTCGCTCATTAATTTGTTTTTCCAGCGCATCTGTATTCTGCTTCTGCGCACGGGCATCCTGGTACTGCGTCAACAGAGACTCAACGGGTGTTTCCTGCCCCAGTCCCCGCTCCGCCTGCCAGATGACATTTTTGATATAGGAAAGGGTTAGTCCCTCTTTCTCGCGCTGCATCACTAGATCTGCAAAAGCATGTAAGTCCTGGCGGGTCTGCAACCAGCCACGCAACTGCGGGCTACTCTGTGCGCGGGTTTTGAGTGCCTCATTCCATTGTGTCGAGGCCTGTTGCTGTTGCAGGCTTTCCGGCCAGCGACTGTCGGCAACACGCATCATCTGCATCCCGGTTTCCAGCGGCTGTACCGGGGAGGTATCAAGAAGTTGTTGCAGCCTGCGCTCATAGTTTTCGAGTTCAGGTGAGGCCATCCACACCGTTGCTGCGCCCTGAGCGGTGTCGTTAACCTGTAACAGTTGCTGCTGCACCGGATAGACCTGCCACCACCACAATGCTGAGGCGACAGCCACTGAACAGGCGATCCCTGCGATAAACCCTCTTACCGTACTGCCTTGCTTTATCACACTGGCCTGTGGGGGATTCTCTGTCAGACTGCGCACTTCCACTTTCATCTCAGGCAGGCCGGGCAGGGGAGGCACTACCGCTTCTGGTGTGGAAGATGCCTGTGTTTCCGGGGCATAAATCAGCGTTCTGACCGTGGTCTGTGCGGCGTTCTCAGTGTTACTCTTCAGCTGGGGTTCAAGCCGTTTACGCGTGTTCTGCATAAAATAGAGCAGATTCTCCACGCGCGGAACGCGCTTCAGTTCCACCTGCTGGAGCTTATCGCAGATAAGCTGCAATGCCCGCTCTGTGCGGTAGATCAGTGGTAGGTCGGATTCCGCAAAGGAGATTTGCTGACGCAGAATATTGCCGGTTCGGGAGTTAAACCAGTCCAGCATTTCAGTACGCGCCGGGCCGCCCTGCGGCCAGAACTTATCCCAGTCGTGGCTTACCATTGCCGCCAGCAGTTCCGCACCTTCGCAGAATCCCGCCAGTCCCTGTGTCCGTGTCCGGGCAAGCGTATAGTAGGTGGCGGTGTGTAAATCCACACCGTTGGCTTTAAAAATCGCCAGTGCCAGCGACTCCACCAGTTTCCAGTTCAGCTCAGGCTGTGACGGGTGGCTGGCTTTGTTTATTTCCTCGCGGATGGCACTGAATTCCGGCAGCCCGCGCGGGTCACTGCCGGTAACGATAGTTTGTGTCAGTCCGTTACTATCCATCCCTGCCTCCTCAGTACAGTGTGTCTGACAGACCAAACTGGCTGAATAACCCACCGCTGAATGGGTTATCCTCAGTGTCGGTATGCACACGGTAGGTCATCGCGCCAGCGTCCACGCTAAAGCGCACGGTAAAGTTGCCATCCTGAACTCCGGTCAGTTGTCCGGCCCCGAAAAGGCGGAACTGCGCCCACGGCCCGCTGAAGCTGATACTGCGCGGTGCGTTGCCGCTGGTGCCGATGAGCGTCAGTTTGCTTTCGTTGCCTTCGCGCATATTGTTAGGCCAGACCAGATGGGCGGTATAGTTGCGCCCCTGGCTGTAATCGACTAACTGGCCGTCAAGGTTCAGTACACTGCGGCGTTTGTTGCCGGAGAGCGATACCGTTTCCACGGCAAAGGATGTTCCCAGACCGTTCTGTTTACTGAAGAAGATGTCACGGATTTTCTGCGCGGTTTTCAGTTGCGCAATAATATCTTCGCGAATAATGACGCTGTTATCGCCATCCTCCAGACTCAGGTCATTGTCGATAAACAGCTTCAGGTTCTGCTGGTAGAAGGTATCCAGTATGCCATCCGGTTTAAAGAAGCGTTCGAAGGCATCCAGTGAGGCATCCTGTGCAGAACGCGGATAAAACGGATAGTTATTTGCCAGTTGCTCGTTAAACGGTTTCACCACGCTGTCGCGCCAGTCCACTTCCATATAGTGAACGGCCTCCACCATCACCACATGCCAGGCCTGGTCAGCCAGTCTGCCAACCCAGCGGTTGAGCGGAGCAGGCAGTGTCTTTGCCATCTGGCGGGTGGCGAATATCGGATCGCTGCTGTTCTGATCAAGCCGCAACTGCACGGCTTTCAGCGCCGATTTCCCTGGTACAGGCGCGTTCTGAATTGCCAGCAGATAGCGGTGCAACTCGGTGAGTTGCTGATACACGGCCTGCATCGTGCTTTCTTTGTCTTTCTGTACTGCCAGAGTACTGTTTTCCGGGGCAAATTCATGCCCGAGGCGGGTGAGCAACTGGTAGTCCGGTTCTGCCAGAGCCTCATCCCGTTCTTTGGCAGAAAGTTTTTCAGAAAAGACGCCTGGCTGTGTGTTGTCACGCAACACAGTCAGCGCCCGCTGCAAAGGCTGGTCGCCGCTGATAACCTGCTCCAGCGCCCCGGTCAGTTGTCCAATGGACTCAAAATTGCGGATATTCAGATTGTCCATCCCGGCTCGCCAGGTAGCGGTGTAGTCGCTGATATACTGCTCGGTCAACTGGCGCTGGATTTC
Source organism: Escherichia sp. KCJ4928 (assembly GCF_004352695.1). NCBI lineage: Bacteria > Pseudomonadati > Pseudomonadota > Gammaproteobacteria > Enterobacterales > Enterobacteriaceae > Escherichia > Escherichia sp. KCJ4928. The sequence continues at coordinate 2,498 of NZ_SJWV01000214.1, read as the reverse complement.
CGCGCGGTCGGCGTCACTGTATTTCACACTGCGGGTGAGGTTGAGTACCCAGGAATCCATTGCCGTCAGTTCAACCAGTTCATCGCGCTGTTTTACAAAATAGCTTTGCAGGCCGTAACGGGTAAGAAACTGTGGAACAACCAGTTTGTTGTCATCGGCAGATGTAAAGACCTGGTCAAAGGTTGGCCCTACCTGGTCACGCAGATTGAGGTCAGCAGGTAGAACGCCCAGCGCCCGCGTTTTCAGGCTCTGGTAAACCCGCTGGTAGACAGGCAGTTTGCTCAGTTCTTTCTGTGCTGATACCACGGGCTTGTCATATGGCATCCAGCGGCTGATGGCGTCACCGTCGCCCGCCTGACGCTCTGCATGCCAGTCAGTATGAGCCAGCGCGTAGTCAAGATGGGACATCAGTTGTGCCTGGATATCACGCTGGCCGTGGAACTTTTCGCTCCAGCGTTTTGCCATATACTGCTTCACCACCTCATTATTGCGTCCGCTTTTGTCCTCCAGCATTCGCATCACGCGCAGCACGGCGAGTTTTTCCTCACTCTCCGGCGGCGCGGCGTTCATCGCTTTGACCAGCCCGTTAAACAGCGAGGGCAGGTAACGCTGCTCTAGTAGTTGCAGATAGGTCTGTTCCACATAAGGCCCGATACGTCGTCCCTGGTACAGTCCCATATCGGCCAGACGGCTGCGGTCGCCCCAGTCGCCATAGGCCAGTGTGGCATCGCGTACCGGGTTCAGCAGCGGCAGTTGCAGGTTGCCGTAGTCGTCTTTCCCCTGCGGAGGCGGCACGTCCATAAAGGCTTTGGCCTGCTTAAGCACGGTGATGCCGGACTGATAGTTACCGTTGTAATAGTGATGCCAGCCGGTGATGAGCAGCAGTGCCGCCACGCCGCCTGTGGTAGAGAAAACCGTCAGGCGGCGACGGGAACGCATCAGCCAGTCACGGCTCTCCGTTGCCAGATTAGGCTCTGCGAGTAATGCCTGCGGGAACAGGCTGCGGGTGAAATAAGGCGCGGTGTCCACCAGGGGCCAGGACGCCAGTGGGTTATTGCCCAGCCGGTACTGGCGGGCGGCGGACTGGGTAAAGATGTCATCCATCTGGCCGCGTTGCAGTGACGAGGTGAGATAGACACCACGCAGCATCACGTTCATATTTTCGCCGTCAAGCAGACCTTCAAGCAGTGACACCAGGGGTTCACGGCTTCCCTGCATCTGGCGGGAAAAACTGAATAAAGACGCGCGGGTGTGAGTCTGAGCGACCATCAGATCCGGCAACGCCAGATTCATTCGATCCACCCATGTCTGCCAGAAAGCATTCAACTCTGTTCGCCAGTCATCATTTTCATGGGCACGGCGGGTGAACGTGACACCCAGAATCGCATCACGATCCTGTCTGTTCAGGGACTGGAACAGGGCGGCAAAACCCTGCAATAAATCAAGCCGGGTCAGTACCACGTAAACCGGTAGCTGGCAGTGAAGATGCTGGCGTATATCCTGCAAGCGGCTGCGCAGCGTCTGTAGCAGATACTCACGGCGGCGCTTGTCTGCGGTCAGCAGATCGGGTAAATCGAGTGTCAGAATAATCCCGTTCAGCGGCTGGCGCGCGCGCTTTTCCTTCAGCCAGCCGAGGGTATGTTCCCACAGACGGCGATGCAGGATAACCGCATCGCAGAGGATGCGCACTATGTTTACCACTATGATGAATACGGCAGACTGACGGAGAAGACGGACCGCATCCCGACGGGTGTGATACGGACGGACGACGAGCGGACCCACTACTACCACTACGACAGCCAGCACCGCCTGGTGTTCCACACGCGGATACAGCATGGCGAGCCACTGGTCGAGAGCCGCTACCTCTACGACCCGCTGGGACGGCGAATGGCGAAACGGGTATGGCGGCGGGAGCGTGACCTGACGGGGTGGATGTCGCTGTCGCGTAAACCGGAGGAGACATGGTACGGCTGGGACGGCGACAGGCTGACGACGGTACAGACCGACACCACGCGTATCCAGACGGTATACCAGCCGGGGAGCTTCGCGCCGCTCATCCGCATCGAAACAGACAACGGTGAACGGGAGAAAGCGCAGTGCCGCAGCCTGGCGGAGAAGATACAGCAGGAAGGGAGCGAAGACGGTCACGGTGTGGTGTTCCCGGCTGAACTGGTGGGGCTGCTGGACAGGCTGGAGGGGGAAATCCGGGCAAACTGCGTGAGCAGTGAAAGCCGCCAGTGGCTTGCGCAGTGCGGGCTGACGGTGGAGCGGCTGGCGGCACAGATAGAGCCGGTTTATTTGCCTGAGCGAAAAATACATCTTTATCACTGTGACCACCGGGGCCTGCCGCTGGCGCTTATCAGTGAAGACGGCAATACGGCGTGGAGCGCGGAATATGATGAATGGGGCAACCAGCTTAATGAGGAGAACCCGCATCACCTGCACCAGCCGTACCGGCTGCCGGGGCAGCAGTATGATAAGGAGTCGGGGCTGTACTA
>NZ_SJWV01000213.1:0-6455 GCF_004352695.1 Escherichia sp. KCJ4928 | reverse complement strand
GTTTACCCCTACCGAAGCCGGGGCCGTTGCTGCTTTCTATGCGCTGTTTGTCGCCACAGTTATTTACCGTGAAATGACCTTCGCCACACTTTGGCATGTACTCATTGGCGCGGCGAAAACCACCTCAGTGGTTATGTTTCTGGTGGCCTCGGCACAAGTTTCCGCCTGGCTGATTACCATTGCTGAACTGCCGATGATGGTTTCTGATTTACTGCAACCGTTGGTCGATTCACCGCGTCTGCTGTTTATCGTCATTATGGTGGCTATCCTGATTGTCGGCATGGTCATGGATTTAACGCCGACGGTATTAATTCTTACCCCGGTATTAATGCCTTTAGTTAAAGAGGCAGGAATCGATCCGATTTATTTCGGTGTCATGTTTATCATTAACTGCTCAATCGGCTTAATTACACCGCCTATCGGTAATGTACTTAACGTTATTTCAGGGGTGGCAAAACTCAAATTCGATGATGCAGTCAGAGGCGTTTTCCCTTACGTCCTGGTTTTATATTCATTATTAGTCGTATTTGTTTTTATTCCCGATCTCATCATCCTCCCTTTGAAATGGATTAATTAAAAGGAAAATATTATGAAATTACGCTCTGTAACCTACGCATTATTCATTGCTGGCCTGGCTGCATTCGGCACATCTTCTCTGGCGGCGCAATCTTTACGTTTCGGTTATGAAACCTCACAAACCGACTCGCAACATATTGCGGCGAAAAAATTCAATGATTTATTGCAGGAGAGAACCAAAGGCGAGCTGAAATTAAAATTGTTTCCGGATAGCACCCTCGGTAACGCGCAGGCGATGATCAGCGGCGTACGTGGCGGCACCATCGATATGGAAATGTCCGGCTCGAATAACTTTGCCGGGTTATCACCAGTGATGAACTTGCTTGATGTCCCTTTCCTGTTCCGCGATACCGCTCACGCGCATAAAACGCTCGATGGCAAAGTCGGTGATGATCTGAAAGCCTCACTTGAAGGTAAAGGACTAAAAGTACTGGCCTACTGGGAAAACGGCTGGCGCGATGTCACCAACTCGCGCGCACCGGTTAAAACCCCCGCCGACCTGAAAGGGCTGAAAATTCGCACCAACAATAGCCCGATGAATATCGCCGCATTCAAAGTCTTTGGCGCTAACCCGATCCCGATGCCGTTTGCCGAAGTCTATACCGGGCTGGAAACCCGCACTATCGACGCTCAAGAACACCCGATCAACGTCGTCTGGTCAGCAAAATTTTTCGAAGTGCAGAAGTACCTTTCTCTGACGCACCACGCCTATTCCCCGCTTCTGGTGGTGATCAACAAAGCGAAGTTTGATGGCTTAAGCCCGGAGTTCCAGCAAGCGCTAATTTCATCTGCGCAGGAAGCGGGTAACTACCAGCGCAAACTGGTTGCCGAAGATCAGCAAAAAATCATCGACGGCATGAAAGAAGCGGGCGTGGAAGTCATCACCGATCTCGACCGCAAAGCCTTTAGCGACGCGCTGGGGAATCAGGTTCGCGACATGTTTGTTAAAGATGTGCCGCAGGGAGCTGATCTGCTGAAAGCCGTGGATGAGGTGCAATAAACCATGACGCAATACTGGCTGGGGTTAGATTGTGGCGGTAGCTGGCTGAAAGCCGGGCTGTATGACCGCGAAGGCCGGGAGGCAGGCGTGCAGCGCCTGCCGCTGTGCGCATTAAGCCCGCAGCCAGGTTGGGCAGAGCGCGATATGGCAGAACTGTGGCAATGCTGCATGGCTGTCATTCGCGCCCTGCTTACCCATTCCGGCGTTAGCGGGGAGCAAATAGTGGGTATCGGTATCTCCGCACAAGGAAAAGGCTTGTTTTTGCTGGATAAAAACAACAAGCCGCTCGGTAACGCCATTTTGTCCTCGGACCGCCGGGCGATGGAAATCGTTCGTCGCTGGCAGGAAGATGGCATCCCGGAAAAACTCTACCCGCTGACCCGACAAACCTTGTGGACCGGGCATCCAGTGTCGCTGTTACGCTGGCTGAAAGAGCACGAACCGGAACGCTACGCGCAAATTGGCTGCGTGATGATGACGCACGACTACCTGCGCTGGTGTTTAACTGGCGTCAAAGGCTGTGAAGAGAGCAATATTTCCGAGTCCAATCTCTACAACATGAGTCTTGGGGAATATGACCCGTGCCTCACCGACTGGTTGGGGATCGCTGAAATCAATCACGCCCTGCCGCCTGTTGTCGGTTCTGCCGAAATCTGCGGGGAAATCACCGCTCAGACAGCCGCACTGACCGGTCTGAAAGCGGGTACGCCCGTAGTCGGCGGCCTGTTTGATGTGGTTTCCACCGCACTCTGCACCGGGATCGAAGACGAATTTACCCTTAATGCGGTGATGGGTACCTGGGCGGTGACCAGCGGCATAACCCGCGGTTTACGTGACGGTGAAGCGCATCCGTATGTCTATGGTCGCTACGTTAACGATGGTGAATTTATCGTTCACGAAGCCAGCCCCACCTCTTCCGGCAACCTCGAATGGTTTACCGCACAGTGGGGAGAAATCTCGTTTGATGAGATTAACCAGGCCGTTGCCAGCTTGCCGAAGGCCGGGGGCGATCTCTTTTTCCTGCCATTCCTGTACGGCAGCAACGCCGGACTCGAGATGACCAGCGGTTTCTACGGGATGCAGGCCATTCATACCCGCGCGCACCTGTTGCAGGCCATCTATGAAGGCGTGGTGTTCAGCCATATGACCCATCTCAACCGGATGCGCGAACGTTTTACTGATGTGCACACCCTGCGCGTCACTGGCGGCCCGGCGCATTCCGATGTCTGGATGCAAATGCTGGCGGACGTCAGCGGTCTGCGTATCGAGCTGCCGCAGGTGGAAGAAACCGGCTGCTTTGGTGCAGCACTTGCCGCCCGCGTCGGCACCGGAGTTTATCGCGATTTCAGCGAAGCCCAACGTGATTTACAGCACCCGGTACGCACCCTGCTGCCGGATATGACCGCCCATCAGCTTTACCAACAAAAATACCAACGCTATCAGCATCTCATTGCCGCACTTCAGGGCTTTCACGCCCGCATCAAGGAGCACACATTATGAGCCGACCACTTCTGCAACTGGCCCTCGACCACTCATCACTTGAAGACGCACAGCGCGACGTGACGCTGTTAAAAGACAGCGTCGATATCGTCGAAGCGGGCACCATTCTCTGTTTAAACGAAGGGCTTGGCGCGGTAAAAGCCTTGCGCGAACAGTGCCCGGACAAAATCATCGTCGCTGACTGGAAGGTCGCCGATGCCGGTGAAACACTCGCTCAACAAGCATTTACCGCAGGTGCTAACTGGATGACCATCATCTGCGCCGCACCGCTCGCGACGGTGGAAAAAGGCCACGCGGTGGCGCAACGCTGCGGTGGTGAAATTCAGATAGAGCTGTTCGGTAACTGGACGCTGGACGACGCCCGCGACTGGCATCGTATTGGCGTGCGGCAGGCCATTTATCATCGTGGTCGTGATGCACAGGCCAGCGGGCAACAGTGGGGCGAGGCCGATCTGGCACGCATGAAGGCGCTTTCTGATATCGGTCTTGAACTTTCCATTACCGGCGGGATTACCCCTGCTGACCTGCCGCTGTTTAAAGATATTCGCGTGAAAGCGTTTATTGCCGGACGGGCGCTGGCAGGCGCAGCAAATCCGGCACAGGTGGCTGCCGATTTCCATGCGCAAATCGACGCTATCTGGGGAGGCAAGCGTGCGTAATCATCCGTTAGGGATTTATGAAAAAGCGCTGGCGAAAGATCTCTCCTGGCCGGAGCGGCTGGTGCTGGCAAAAAGCTGCGGCTTTGATTTTGTCGAAATGTCGGTGGATGAAACCGACGAACGGCTCTCACGTCTTGACTGGAGCGCCGCACAACGTGCTTCGCTGGTCACTGCGATGATCGAAACGGGTGTTGCCATTCCGTCAATGTGCCTGTCTGCCCATCGTCGTTTTCCCTTTGGCAGCCGGGACGAGGCAGTGCGCGAACGGGCGCGGGAAATCATGAGTAAAGCGATTCGCCTGGCGCGCGATCTCGGAATTCGCACCATCCAGCTGGCAGGTTATGACGTCTATTACGAAGACCACGACGAAGGCACCCAACAACGTTTTGCTGAAGGGCTGGCGTGGGCAGTCGAACAGGCGGCGGCATCACAAGTAATGCTGGCGGTGGAGATTATGGATACCGCGTTTATGAACTCCATCAGCAAATGGAAAAAATGGGACGAGATGCTCGCCTCGCCGTGGTTCACCGTCTACCCGGACGTCGGCAACCTCAGCGCCTGGGGCAATGATGTTCCCGCCGAACTGAAACTGGGCATTGACCGTATCGCCGCGATCCACCTGAAAGACACCCAGCCAGTGACCGAGCAAAGTCCCGGACAGTTCCGTGATGTGCCGTTTGGCGAAGGCTGCGTCGATTTCGTTGGCATCTTCAAAACGCTGCATCAACTGAACTATCGCGGTTCTTTCTTGATTGAGATGTGGACCGAAAAAGCCAAAGAGCCGGTGCTGGAGATTATTCAGGCGCGGCGCTGGATTGAAGCGCGTATGCAGGAGGCAGGTTTTATATGTTAGAGCAACTGAAAGCCGACGTGCTGGCGGCAAATCTGGCGCTTCCCGCTCACCATCTGGTGACGTTCACCTGGGGCAATGTCAGCGCGGTAGACGACACGCGGCAATGGATGGTAATCAAACCTTCCGGCGTCGAATACGACGTGATGACCGCCGACGATATGGTGGTGGTTGAGATAGCCAGCGGTAAGGCGGTGGAAGGTAGCAAAAAGCCCTCGTCCGATACGCCAACGCATCTGGCACTTTACCGTCGCTATGCCGAAATTGGTGGCATTGTGCATACCCACTCGCGCCACGCCACCATCTGGTCACAGGCCGGGCTGGATCTCCCCGCCTGGGGCACCACGCACGCTGATTACTTCTATGGTGCCATCCCCTGCACACGCCTGATGACCGCAGAGGAGATCAACGGCGAGTATGAATACCAGACCGGCGAAGTGATCATTGAAACTTTCGAAGAACGCGGCAGGAGTCCGGCACAAATCCCGGCGGTACTGGTACATTCTCACGGCCCGTTCGCCTGGGGAAAAAATGCCGCCGATGCGGTGCATAACGCCGTGGTGCTGGAAGAGTGTGCCTATATGGGCCTGTTCTCGCGCCAGCTTGCGCCGCAGCTCCCTGCGATGCAAAACGAACTGCTGGATAAACACTACCTGCGTAAGCATGGAGACAATGCCTATTACGGGCAGTAATCCCTCACGCCGGGGCTTCATCGCCCCGGCACTACGAATTGATATGTTCCTTGCTGTAACGCCGCTTCCACGCTGCTGGCGTTAAACCGGTGTGCTTGCGAAAAATCTGCCGGAAATAGCCAACCTCATTAAACCGTATTGCATGGAGCAGGCCGACAACGTCGAGTCACTGCATAACCTGTTGCTGCCCGCCGATGCGCCATTTACGACATTTGAAGGCAAGGGATTGTTCAGCCATAAGATCCTGATTCAGACGCCAGGTTCCCGGTATGAACAGAGCAATCCAGAGCAACAACCTTTGTGGCATTACGACGGAGCACCAGCCGCACCGACATCCACCGGTGAATTAAAAACGCCAGCTCACGCCGGTGACAAAGGTAAAACTCTCATTACGATCAATCATCGGGCTGTCGGTAATCTCTTCCGGCAGCTCGCTGTATCCGGCGCTCGCCATCAATACTACGTGCTCTCCTATCGGGTATTTTGCCGTCAGGCTGACATAGGGCACCCAGGCATCCTGCGCGGAATAACTTGCCAGACCGCTACGACGGGACTCACTCTCTGAAATGCCATAGTAATAGTCACTGAAATTCTCGTCATAATAGAGAACGCCCAGCGCAGGTGTCAGCGACAGGCGACCTATCTGCATTTTGTGGAAAACCGATAGCTCCCCCACCCAGCCGTTGCTGTTATCCAGAACGTCCGCAGCTGCAGAGGCTTTCACGGTTCCCCAACGCTCGTGGTGATACCAGGCAACCCCCGCCATAGCCGTACTATCACGCTTATCAAGTTGTTGCATGGCATGATCGTCATTATCGGCAGGGTCAAATTCCAGCGGCATCCAGGATGCGGTCAGGCTAAGTTCATTTTTTTCACTTTGCGACAGAATAAAACCTAACGTGGTCTGACGAACATAAAAAGAATCACCTTCATAACTAATCAGGGGAATTGCCTTTGTATTTTCATTATAACCGCGATAAGGCGATTCATTATAAGCCGCACCGGCACCAATGGATAATTCAGAAGCAGTTGCGCTTGCCATAAAAGGCAACGCAAATAACGCCACAATATTGCGGTTAATTAACATGTCCGGTATTCCATTTTAAAATAAGATAAAAAAGAGTCGGCATAGTAATGCTTACAATTTCTCCGGTGCAAGATTCATATTTATATAGTAA
>NZ_SJWV01000212.1:0-6538 GCF_004352695.1 Escherichia sp. KCJ4928 | reverse complement strand
CGCCATGCCCATAAAGGTGGCAGGATCGGCACCCAGCGCCGCGCCAAGACGCGACATTTCAGCCAGGCCACGGGTGATTAGCGCCGTACGCGCATTCGCGCCAAAACCGATACCGTCGGACATCCCCGCGCCAATGGCAATGACGTTTTTCACCGCACCGCCAAGCTGCACACCGATGAAATCCGGGTTGCTGTAAACGCGGAAACTTTTGCCACAGTGCAGCAATTGTTGGAGATCATCGGCAAAGGTCTGGTCGGTAGAGGCCAACGAAATAGCCGTCGGTAAACCTGCCGCCAGTTCTTTCGCAAACGTTGGGCCAGAGATAACCGCCAGCGGAATTTGATCGCCTAAGGCCTCACGCGCCACGTCCTGTAACAGACGTCCGGTTTCCGCTTCCAGCCCTTTGGTCGCCCACACCAGACGCGCATCAGGACGCATCAGCGGTTTAATCTGGCGCAGCACTTCACCAAAGACATGGCTGGGTACGACGACGAGAATATTACGGCTGGCTGCCAGCGCAGTGGCGAGATCGCTTTCAAGATGGAGCGTATCGGGAAAAGGCACATCGGGGAGAAACGCGGCGTTACAGCGGTCGCGTTCAAGCGTTGCGATATGTTCAGGGTCATGGCCCCAGAGGACAACCTCGTGGCCATTTCTTGCCAGGGTGATGGCAAGAGCGGTGCCGTACGAGCCGGCACCGATCACAGTCATTGAAGCATTACGTTGGTTCATCAGGCATCCTGATGTTCTTCAGTACCTTCGCCAGCCTGCTGCTGCAAATAGTTCATGAACAGCGCATCGAAGTTAACCGGCGCAAGGTTCAGTTGCGGGAATGTACCGCGGGATACCATGCTGGTGATGCACTCACGAGCATACGGGAACAGAATGTTCGGGCAGTATGCGCCCAGGCAATGTGCCATCTGGGTGCCTTCGATACCCGCGATGGAGAAAATACCGCCCTGCTGAACTTCACACAGGAACGCGGTTTCTTCGCCCAGGGAGGCCGTTACGGTAACACGCAGTACCACTTCGTATACGTCATCTGCCAGTTGGGAAGATGCCGTATCCAGATCAAGTTTAACTTCTGGTTGCCAATCTTTCTGGAAAACGTGCGGCGCGTTCGGCGCTTCGAAAGAGATATCCTTGGTATAAATACGTTGGATCTGGAAAGTCATTTCAGTGTTGTTTTGTTCTGACATGTGTAGAAAACCCTTAAGTGTTGTCCTTAAATACTGCGCAATGTAATGCCAACGTTCACACGTTATTTCAGCAGGGGATCCAGTCCACCACGTGCATCCAATGCATACAAGTCATCACAGCCGCCAATGTGCTGTGCGTCAATAAAAATCTGGGGAACCGTGGTGCGACCGCTGCGTTTGATCATCTCTTCACGCTTGGCGGCGTTGCCATCGATCGGCAGCTCCTGGAAACTCACGCCCTTGCTGCTCAGCAGTGCTTTTGCACGATGGCAATACGGGCAGGTTTCTTTGGTATAGATTTCAACATTGGCCATAAATTAGCTCCTGTTTTTTTACCCTGAAATTTCATGTTGCAGGGCGGCAGCAAAATGGAGTGTCCCCAGAAGCTTATAACAATAAGTCGCTGGGGGCCTAATTGCAGCTAACGGCCTGCATCATGAAAGACGACAGGTAAATTATTTGCCGCGCACCAGAGGCAAGTTTTCGCCAGCCCAGCCAGCAACGCCCTCTTTCAGCACGAATACTTGCGCAAAACCAGCTTTCGTCAGCGCGTTTGCAGGCTCCTGGCACTGCATGCCAGAACCGTCTACCACGATAACCGGTTTGTCTTTGTGCTTCTCAAGCTCACCAACATTGTTGGCTTTGATTTCGCTCGGCAACAGATTGATAGAACCTGCGATATGGCCTTTACGGAAGTCATCACGCTGACGTAAATCCACAACCACAGCGTCTTCTTTGTTGATCAGACGCGTAGCTTCACCACGAGTAATCACCTTCACTTTCGAGGTCAGGCTCTTAAACGTAGTCACAAGAACCGCCACCAGTAACGCGATCCAGGCGATACTCAGTATGGGATGACGGCCAACAAATTGCATAATTTCTTGCATGGGGGGTAACAACTCCCGACGTAGTGATTAAAAAAACCAGGAAAGGAGTATACCTGCGCGGTGCGGCAAATACAGCCAGCGCGTTAACTGGAATGCAATTTTGCGGGGCACGACGAAAAAAAAGCGCAAATCTGGCATCGGCTTGCCGCGAGCGGTCGTATATTTTGATCTTCAGAGGCTATTTTATCGATTCAGCTGTAGTAAAATTACGCAAATTTTGACTCTTGAGTATGAGGTTGTCGCAATGTCGGTTTCTAAAAAACCTATGGTACTGGTGATTCTGGATGGCTATGGCTATCGTGAAGAACAGCAGGATAACGCCATTTTTAGTGCTAAAACCCCGGTAATGGATGCACTGTGGGCCAATCGTCCGCATACCCTGATCGACGCTTCCGGTCTGGAAGTCGGTCTGCCTGACCGTCAGATGGGTAACTCCGAAGTAGGCCACGTTAACCTGGGTGCCGGCCGCATCGTGTATCAGGACCTGACTCGTCTGGACGTTGAAATCAAAGATCGCGCTTTCTTTGCTAATCCAGTGCTGACTGGCGCGGTAGATAAAGCTAAAAACGCAGGTAAAGCAGTACACATTATGGGTCTGCTCTCCGCAGGCGGCGTACACAGCCACGAAGATCACATCATGGCGATGGTAGAACTGGCAGCTGAACGCGGCGCAGAAAAAATCTACCTGCACGCATTCCTTGACGGTCGCGACACCCCGCCGCGCAGTGCTGAATCCTCGCTGAAAAAATTTGAAGAGAAATTTGCTGCGCTGGGTAAAGGCCGCGTAGCGTCCATCATTGGTCGTTACTACGCGATGGACCGCGATAACCGTTGGGATCGCGTTGAAAAAGCCTATGACCTGCTGACTCTGGCGCAGGGTGAGTTCCAGGCCGATACTGCCGTTGCTGGTTTGCAGGCAGCTTATGCTCGCGACGAAAACGACGAGTTCGTGAAAGCGACCGTTATTCGTGCAGAAGGTCAGCCAGATGCGGCAATGGAAGACGGCGATGCGCTGATTTTCATGAACTTCCGTGCTGACCGCGCGCGCGAAATCACTCGTGCATTCGTAAATGCTGATTTCGACGGCTTCGCGCGTAAGAAAGTGGTTAACGTCGATTTCGTGATGCTGACCGAATACGCTGCCGACATCAAAACCGCAGTGGCTTACCCACCAGCTTCCCTGGTTAACACCTTCGGCGAGTGGATGGCGAAAAACGACAAAACTCAGCTGCGTATTTCCGAAACCGAAAAATATGCTCACGTCACTTTCTTCTTTAACGGTGGCGTAGAAGAGTCGTTCAAAGGCGAAGATCGCATTCTGATCAACTCACCGAAAGTGGCTACCTACGATCTGCAACCGGAAATGAGCTCCGCAGAGCTGACCGAAAAACTGGTTGCGGCCATCAAGAGCGGCAAATACGACACCATCATCTGTAACTATCCGAACGGCGACATGGTAGGTCACACCGGGGTGATGGAAGCGGCGGTTAAAGCGGTTGAAGCACTGGATCACTGCGTGGAAGAAGTCGCGAAAGCGGTTGAGTCCGTGGGTGGACAACTGCTGATCACCGCTGACCACGGTAACGCTGAACAGATGCGCGATCCGGCAACGGGTCAGGCACACACAGCACACACCAACCTGCCAGTTCCGCTGATTTACGTTGGTGATAAGAACGTGAAAGCGGTTGCAGGCGGCAAACTTTCTGACATCGCGCCGACCATGTTGTCGCTGATGGGTATGGAAATCCCGCAAGAGATGACTGGTAAGCCGCTGTTCATCGTGGAATAATCCCTCCCCATGAGGGGAAAGGCGATTAATACCATGACACGGGCCGTGAAACCGCGCAGGTTTGCAATCAGGCCCATCATCTACGCCAGCGTTCTTAGCGCTGGCGTATTGTTGTGCGCCTTTTCCGCCCACGCGGATGAGCGTGACCAACTCAAATCTATTCAGGCCGATATCGCCACAAAAGAGCGCGCGGTACGCCAAAAGCAACAACAACGCGCAAGCCTGCTCGCACAATTGAAAAAGCAGGAAGAAGCGATCTCTGAAGCCACCCGTAAGCTGCGCGAAACGCAAAACACGCTCAATCAACTCAATAAACAGATTGATGAGATGAACGCGTCGATTGCCAAACTGGAGCAGCAAAAAGCCGCCCAGGAGCGCAGCCTCGCCGCACAACTGGATGCCGCATTCCGTCAGGGCGAGCATACCGGTATTCAGCTAATTCTCAGCGGTGAAGAAAGCCAGCGTGGACAGCGTTTACAGGCTTATTTCGGCTATCTCAACCAGGCGCGACAAGAAACCATTGCCCAGTTGAAGCAAACGCGTGAAGAAGTCGCCATGCAGCGTGCTGAACTGGAAGAGAAACAAAGCGAGCAACAAACGCTGTTATATGAACAGCGCGCCCAACAGGCGAAACTGACTCAGGCTCTGAACGAGCGTAAAAAGACGCTGGCGGGGCTGGAATCTTCCATCCAGCAAGGTCAGCAGCAGCTAAGTGAACTGCGTGCCAACGAATCCCGTCTGCGTAACAGCATTGCCCGTGCGGAAGCCGCGGCGAAAGCGCGTGCTGAACGAGAAGCGCGTGAGGCCCAGGCGGTTCGCGACCGCCAGAAAGAAGCGACGCGCAAAGGCACCACCTATAAACCGACCGAAAGCGAAAAATCGCTGATGTCCCGAACTGGTGGCCTGGGCGCGCCGCGTGGTCAGGCATTCTGGCCGGTTCGCGGGCCGACGCTGCATCGCTATGGCGAACAGCTACAGGGTGAATTACGCTGGAAAGGGATGGTGATTGGTGCCTCTGAAGGTACTGAAGTTAAAGCGATTGCCGACGGTCGGGTGATTCTGGCTGACTGGCTGCAAGGCTACGGTCTGGTGGTGGTGGTTGAGCATGGTAAAGGCGACATGAGTCTTTACGGCTATAATCAGAGCGCACTGGTGAGCGTTGGTTCGCAGGTTCGCGCGGGCCAGCCAATTGCACTGGTGGGCAGCAGTGGCGGTCAGGGTCGGCCTTCACTCTATTTCGAAATTCGCCGCCAGGGTCAGGCGGTCAATCCACAGCCGTGGTTGGGAAGATAAGTTTTGTTTCCATTTCGTCGTAACGTTCTTGCATTTGCCGCTCTGTTGGCGCTCTCCTCCCCCGTACTTGCTGGCAAACTTGCCATCGTCATTGATGATTTTGGGTATCGCCCGCACAACGAAAACCAGGTGCTGGCGATGCCTTCCGCTATCTCCGTCGCTGTATTACCCGATTCACCGCACGCCAGAGAGATGGCGACCAAAGCGCATAACAGCGGTCACGAAGTGTTGATTCATCTCCCGATGGCACCGTTGAGTAAACAGCCGCTGGAGAAAAATACGCTACGCCCGGAGATGAGCAGCGACGAAATTGAGCGCATTATTCGTAGTGCGGTCAATAACGTGCCCTATGCCGTGGGGATCAACAACCACATGGGCAGCAAGATGACCTCTAACCTGTTTGGTATGCAGAAAGTGATGCAGGCGCTGGAGCGTTACAATCTTTACTTCCTCGACAGCGTAACCATCGGTAATACCCAGGCGATGCGCGCCGCGCAAGGCACTGGCGTGAAGGTGATCAAACGGAAGGTATTCCTCGACGATTCGCAAAATGAAGCGGACATCCGTGTGCAATTTAATCGCGCAATTGATCTGGCGCGTCGCAACGGTTCAACCATTGCCATTGGGCATCCTCACCCTTCAACGGTACGCGTGCTACAACAGATGGTTTATAACCTGCCGCCAGACATTACGCTGGTGAAAGCCAGCAGCTTGCTGAATGAACCGCAGGTTGATACTTCTACACCGCCGAAAAACGCTGTGCCTGATGCACCGCGTAATCCGTTCCGTGGCGTGAAGCTGTGCAAACCGAAGAAACCGCTGGAGCCGGTTTATGCTAATCGCTTCTTTGAAGTATTAAGCGAAAGCATCAGCCAGAGCACGCTGATCGTTTACTTCCAGCATCAGTGGCAAGGCTGGGGCAAACAGCCCGAAGCGGCGAAACTTAACGCTAGCGCAAATTAAAGGCGCTACGCGTAATGCGATGGTGCGACCGCGTTTTGTCGCGCCATTGCCATAAGCGGAAAGACCACAGTAACGCCTGGTAACCCACCTTCACGCTGCGCACATTGGTAATCAGGCGCTTATACATACCGGAAGTAAATATCTCGGCAATCATCCGTTGGCGGGTAAGAATATCCGGCTCTTTGCGCACCGCATGGCAAACACGCAATGCTTCGTAAGTTATTTGCTGATGAAATTCCGGATAAATCGTAATTTTGTCGGCATAATTTCGATTTAATTTCTCCAGCAGGCGGGTAATCTTAATATAGTGACGTTGATAATTAAGGTTTTTATTCCCTTGTCTATGCAACCGACTCACTGACGTATTATGCAGATAATATTTATATAATGATTGCTCGGTATATCGC
>NZ_SJWV01000211.1:0-6550 GCF_004352695.1 Escherichia sp. KCJ4928 | reverse complement strand
AATTGATAGATGCGATAAATAGTTAATACTCTTAAACATTTTTTGTATTTATATTGCAATGGTTAATTTGTTTTAAATCAATAAAACAATGTGTTTACATTGCGGTAACTTTTTTGATGTGAGAAATTTGTTTCCAAGAGATACAGACTCTTAACAACCAAAAATAAATTTTATTAAGGAACATATTATGAAACGTTCAATTATTGCTGCCGCTGTCTTTTCTTCTTTTTTTATGAGCGCTGGAGTATTTGCTGCAGACGTTGATACCGGAACATTAACTATTAAGGGGAATATTGCAGAATCTCCGTGTAAATTCGAAGCGGGTGGTGATTCAGTAAGTATTAATATGCCGACTGTACCAACCACTGTCTTTGAAGGTAAAGCTAAATATTCTACCTATGATGATGCAGTCGGTGTAACCAGCAGCATGTTAAAAATTAGCTGCCCGAAAGAAGTTGCTGGTGTAAAACTCTCGTTGATTACCAACGATAAAATAACCGGTAACGATAAGGCGATAGCCAGTAGCAACGATACCGTGGGTTACTATCTCTATTTAGGTGATAACAGCGATGTCCTGGATGTTTCTGCACCTTTTAACATTGAGAGTTATAAAACAGCGGAAGGTCAATATGCTATTCCGTTTAAAGCAAAATACCTGAAACTGACAGATAACTCAGTGCAATCAGGTGATGTGTTATCTTCTCTGGTTATGCGTGTGGCGCAGGATTAATAAATAAAATTGTAAGTTTCTCCAGGTAATAAACATGGCCGCTATCCCCATGGCGGCTTTTTAATTTAAGAGGCATTAAGATGAAAGGATTATTATCTTTACTCATTTTTTCTATGGTCCTTCCTGCACATGCCGGAATTGTTATCTACGGGACGCGCATTATTTACCCGGCAGAAAATAAAGAAGTTATGGTGCAGTTGATGAACCAGGGAAACCGTTCTTCGCTGCTGCAGGCGTGGATTGATGATGGCGATACGTCGTTACCACCAGAAAAAATTCAGGTTCCTTTCATGTTAACGCCACCAGTGGCAAAAATAGGGGCAAATTCCGGGCAGCAAGTAAAAATCAAAATTATGCCGAATAAACTGCCCACTAATAAAGAAAGCATTTTTTATCTGAATGTTCTGGATATTCCACCAAATAGTCCAGAGCAAGAAGGCAAAAATGCACTGAAGTTTGCGATGCAAAACAGAATTAAGTTGTTTTACCGGCCAGCGGGTATTGCTCCGGTAAATAAAGCGACCTTTAAAAAGTTACTGGTAAGTCGCAGTGGCAATGGATTGGTGATAAAAAATGACTCAGCTAATTGGGTGACGATTTCGGATGTCAAAGCTAATAATGTCAAAGTCAATTATGAAACTATAATGATTGCCCCCTTAGAAAGTCAGAGTGTTAATGTCAAAAGTAATAATGCAAATAACTGGTATCTGACCATTATCGATGACCACGGCAACTATATTAGTGACAAAATTTAATTGCAGGAGCTGCCTATGTTGAGAATGACCCCACTTGCATCAGCAATCGTAGCGTTATTGCTCGGCATTGAAGCTTATGCAGCTGAAGAAACCTTTGATACCCATTTTATGATAGGTGGAATGAAAGACCAGCAGGTTGCAAATATTCGTCTTGATGATAATCAACCCTTACCGGGGCAGTATGACATCGATATTTATGTCAATAAGCAATGGCGCGGGAAATATGAGATTATTGTTAAAGACAACCCGCAAGAAACATGTTTATCAATAGAAGTTATCAAGCGGTTAGGCATTAATAGCGATAACTTCGCCAGCGGTAAGCAATGTTTAACATTTGAGCAACTTGTTCAGGGTGGGAGCTATACCTGGGATATCGGGGTTTTTCGTCTCGATTTCAGTGTCCCGCAGGCCTGGGTGGAAGAACTGGAAAGTGGCTATGTTCCACCGGAAAACTGGGAGCGGGGTATTAATGCGTTTTATACCTCTTATTATGTGAGTCAGTATTACAGTGACTATAAAGCGTCGGGTAATAGTAAGAGTACATATGTACGTTTTAACAGCGGGTTAAATTTACTGGGGTGGCAACTGCATTCTGATGCCAGTTTCAGTAAAACAAATAACAATCCAGGGGTGTGGAAAAGCAATACCCTGTATCTGGAACGTGGATTTGCCCAACTTCTCGGCACGCTTCGCGTGGGTGATATGTACACATCAAGCGATATTTTTGATTCTGTTCGCTTCAGCGGTGTGCGGTTGTTTCGTGATATGCAGATGTTGCCTAACTCGAAACAAAATTTTACGCCACGGGTGCAGGGGATTGCTCAGAGTAATGCGCTGGTAACTATTGAACAGAACGGTTTTGTGGTTTATCAGAAAGAGGTTCCTCCTGGCCCGTTCGCGATTACAGATTTGCAGTTGGCCGGTGGTGGAGCAGATCTTGATGTCAGCGTGAAAGAGGCGGACGGCTCGGTAACCACCTATCTGGTGCCTTATGCAGCAGTGCCAAATATGCTGCAACCCGGCGTATCGAAATATGATTTTGCGGCGGGTCGTAGCCATATTGAAGGGGCGAGCAAACAAAGTGATTTTGTCCAGGCGGGTTATCAGTATGGTTTTAATAATTTATTGACGCTGTATGGTGGCTCGATGGTCGCGAATAATTATTACGCGTTTACTTTGGGGACTGGCTGGAATACACGCATTGGTGCCATTTCCGTCGATGCCACGAAGTCGCATAGTAAACAAGACAACGGCGATGTGTTTGACGGGCAAAGTTATCAAATTGCCTACAACAAATTTGTGAGCCAAACGTCGACGCGTTTTGGTCTGGCGGCCTGGCGTTATTCATCGCGTGATTACCGGACATTTAATGATCACGTTTGGGCAAACAATAAAGATAATTATCGCCGTGATGAAAACGATGTCTATGACATTGCCGATTATTACCAGAACGATTTTGGCCGTAAAAATAGCTTCTCTGCCAATATGAGCCAGTCATTGCCAGAAGGCTGGGGGTCTGTGTCCTTAAGTACGTTATGGCGAGATTACTGGGGGCGTAGCGGCAGCAGTAAGGATTATCAGTTGAGTTATTCCAATAACTGGCGGCGGATAAGCTATATCCTCGCGGCAAGCCAGGCGTATGACGAGAATCATCATGAAGAGAAACGTTTTAATATTTTTATATCGATTCCCTTTGATTGGGGTGATGACGTTACGACGCCTCGTCGGCAAATATATATGTCTAACTCAACGACGTTTGATGATCAGGGGTTTGCCTCAAATAATACGGGATTATCAGGAACCGTTGGAAGCCGGGATCAGTTTAACTATGGGGTCAACCTGAGTTATCAGAATCAGGGAAATGAAACGACAGCTGGGGCGAATTTGACCTGGAACGCGCCGGTTGCGACAGTGAATGGCAGTTATAGTCAGTCGAGTACTTATCGACAGGCTGGAGCCAGTGTTTCAGGGGGCATTGTCGCCTGGTCGGGGGGCGTTAATCTGGCGAACCGTCTTTCCGAAACGTTTGCTGTGATGAATGCGCCAGGAATTAAAGATGCTTATGTCAATGGGCAAAAATATCGCACAACAAACCGTAATGGAGTGGTGGTATACGACGGAATGACACCTTATCGGGAAAATCACCTGATGCTGGATGTGTCGCAAAGCGATAGCGAAGCAGAATTACGTGGCAACCGGAAAATTGCCGCACCTTATCGCGGCGCGGTTGTACTGGTTAATTTTGATACCGATCAGCGCAAGCCCTGGTTTATAAAAGCGTTAAGAGCGGATGGGCAACCATTAATGTTTGGTTATGAAGTTAATGATATCCATGGTCATAATATTGGCGTTGTCGGTCAGGGAAGCCAGTTATTTATTCGCACCAATGAAGTACCGCCATCGGTTAATGTAGCAATTGATAAGCAACAAGGACTTTCATGCACAATCACCTTCGGTAAAGAGATTGATGAAAGTAGAAACTATATTTGCCAGTAATAGTCAGGTGGTTATGAATATTCGTATAATGTTATTTATAGTAATGATGATGGTTATGCCTGTGAGCTATGCGGCATGTTATAGTGAGTTATCTGTTCAGCACAATTTGGTTGTTCAGGGGGATTTTGCACTTACTCAAACACAAATGGCGACATATGAGCATAATTTTAATGATTCGTCATGCGTGAGTACAAATACTATCACCCCTATGAGCCCGTCGGATATTATTGTTGGACTTTATAACGATACCATTAAATTAAATTTACATTTTGAATGGACCAATAAAAACAACATCACGTTATCAAATAATCAGACCAGTTTCACCAGTGGTTATTCGGTAACGGTGACACCTGCGGCCAGTAATGCAAAAGTGAATGTTTCTGCGGGGGGCGGCGGTTCAGTGATGATTAATGGAGTTGCGACATTATCCAGTGCTTCATCATCGACACGCGGGAGTGCCGCAGTACAATTTCTACTGTGTTTATTAGGTGGCAAGTCATGGGATGCATGTGTAAATAGCTACAGAAATGCATTGGCACAAAATGCAGGTGTCTATTCCTTTAATCTGACATTGTCATACAACCCGATAACCACAACCTGCAAACCGGACGATTTATTAATTACTTTAGACAGTATTCCCGTTTCACAATTACCAGCCACAGGTAACAAAGCAACAATAAATAGTAAACAAGGGGATATTATTCTGCGTTGTAAAAATTTATTAGGTCAACAAAATCAAACATCACGGAAAATGCAGGTGTATTTATCAAGTTCTGACTTGTTAACCAACAGCAACACAATACTGAAAGGTGCGGAAGATAATGGCGTAGGATTTATTCTTGAAAGTAATGGTTCGTCAGTCACACTTTTAAATATCACTAACAGCAGTAAAGGATACACAAATTTAAAAGAAATTGCGGCAAAGTCAAAACTTACAGATACAACGGTTTCAATTCCGATAACAGCCAGTTACTACGTCTACGATACAAATAAAATTAAATCTGGCGCACTGGAGGCAACCGCATTAATCAACGTGAAATACGACTAATAACAAGCAAGACGAGCAAGTGGCTAATAATAAAAAATAACAAGGTGTCTGCATTTCCCCCTCATGATGAGGGGGCTTTTTTTAGCGATGATAAAAAATCTCACCGTCGTAGGCTTTAATGATTTTACCGTCGGTGTCGCTGATCAACACGTACGCGCCACCCATATAGGTCCAGTGCGTCCCGGCATCAGGCGCGGGCAGGTTACGTAACTGCCACTGCTTAATGTTGTACTCATCGGTGCGGTACATCTCTGGGACGGTATCACCTGGTTTGAAATGCTTAAAGTCAGCAATGAAACTGCTTAACTCATACTTAGAAATTCCCGAGGTATTGGTCGAACCCGCGGTGGCTGGTGCGGCCCAGGCGGCACTGGTAACCAGCAAAAGCACACCCAGCAACATCTTATTTTTAATGGTCATAAACTCTCCACTTTGGGGATCTGTAATATCAGTCGCATATCTTTCCTGCCATACAATATAACTGACAAGCGATATTTTGTTAGTGATCCCATGATTTCGTAAAAAGTGTAAATGAAAGGATGCCCTAAAAGCATCCTTAGCGAGCAGAGAGTCAGCGGAAATAGCTGATTTAAGAATCATCCTGGGCTGAAGATAACATGCAAGCCTAAAGGATTGAGTTATCGCATTATGCCCATGAAGCCATGTACGCCCATATACACACCGACTAAGCCAATCAACAGACTGGAAAAATAGGGGGCGCGTTTAGCGAGAGTGTTAAATCCGCTCCAGCGTTTTGCGACCTGCTGAACGCTGATTGCTGCGCCAACGCCTACGGTGACAAGCGTTAACGCCAGGCCAATGCTGAAACTGACGACCAGTGTTGCGCCCAGTGTCAGGGCTTTCAACTGAATGCAAATCAACAGCACGGTAATTGCTGCCGGACAGGGGATAAGACCACCTGTTAAGCCAAATAACAAAATTTGCCAGTTGGTGACCTCTCTACCATCAAAGCGTCGTTTAATATCATTGGCATGGGCTCGTGCATGGGCATCCTGATACTCGCCATGTTCGTGATGGTGATGATGTCCATGGTCGTGGTGATCTTCGTGATCGTGGTGATGATGTTCATGATCATACTCGTGCATATTCTCCAGCCAGTTGCGTTCGCCGCGCCAGGTACGCCAGAACATCCAGAACGCGGTGCCAATAATGATCACTGCGGAAATCAGCTGGAGCCACGGTTCTGCTGATTGAGCAGTAAAGCGCTTGCTGATCACCATCCCGCCAAAGGCAATTAACCAGACCACTGCGGTATGCGAAATAGTTGCTGCCAGTCCGAGCATCACCGCCTGTTTAATGGTGCCTTTGATGGCGATGATAAACGCCGCCATCATCGTTTTTGAGTGCCCTGGTTCCAGGCCATGAAGCGCACCAAGTAAGATGGCGCTGGGGATGAAGAACCAGGCGTTTCCTTGCTGAAGAAGAGTTGTAAATTCGGTCATGATAATAATTCTTAGTATTAATTCGGCAATCTGATTCTACTCCCCCCCAGTACCTGAT
>NZ_SJWV01000210.1:0-6572 GCF_004352695.1 Escherichia sp. KCJ4928 | reverse complement strand
CAGTCTGCCTGCAGCATTCAGCGTGATACCGTTGCCCTGCAATGTGGCGCCATTGGTAATATCCCCTAGGCTGCTGACGGAGAGTTGTTTATTTGCGGCGATAACGCCCTGTGCGGTCAAACCACGGGTGAGCTTCAGCGTCAGGTTACCGAGTGCAACCAGCTGGCCCGCGCCGCTGAGCGAAACCATTTCAGCAAGCATATCACCGCCGCTGAACACCTTCCCGCCGGCGTTGTTCAGGTTGTTCCCTTTTATTGTCAGGCCCTGATTACCCAGCAGCGTGCCGCTGTTGGTGATGGTCTGCGTGTTGACGTTCAGTTGTGCGGCCTGGAACAGACCACGGTTGGTCAGACTGTTACCTGTGAGCGTTGCCTGATTCGCCGCCATCACAGTGCCATTACCGGCAAGCTTCGCCACGTTTAGCAGCAGGTCAGTGGCCTGTAGCCAGCCACTGCCACTGTAGTCCGGCGTGGTGAACGTCAGCTCACCGCCGGAAAGAATCTTGCCACTGTTGTGGGCCTGCGTTGCCGCGCTGAGCGTGGTTTTACCGTTGCCCTGAATGGTGCCGTCATTGGTCAACGCGGGTGCGGAAAGCGCTGATACGTTCTGGCTGAGAAGCACTCCGCTGGTCTGGTTGGTCAGGGCATTCAGCAATGTAAGAGTCAGCCCGCTCTCGCCCTGAACACGACCTGAGTTGGCCAGCGAACTGGCGGTGATTCGGTTATCCGCCCCCTGAAGCTGCCCACTATTGCTGATGTCTCTGGCGTTGACGTTTAATGCACCGCCCGTCAGCATTTTACCGTGCTGTTGCAGATTACCACTGAGTGTCACGTTCAGGCTGTTAACCCCACTGATTTCGCCACTGTTGCTGAGCGAATCGCCATTCACTTCCAGCGTCTTCGCGCTGATTAATCCCTGGTTACCCAGCACTTTGCCGCTCAGACGGGCATCGCCCAGGGCGGTAATTTTGCTGCCGGTGGCGGCAATAACATCGTCACTCAGGGTCAGAGCCAAATCCAGCGCACTCTGAACAGCACCGCTGCTGGTCAGGCTGCTGGCATCCAGAGTGATGTTCCGCCCCTGAATCCGGCCGCTGTTGGTCACATCTCCTGCGCTCAGCGCCAGCGAGTTCTGGCTCAGCAGCGCGCCACTGTTGGTAAGCCCGTCCGCGCTGTGCAGGGTCAGACCGCTCAGCCCCGTGACCGTACCGCTGTTGTCAGTGCTTCTGTGGTGAAGCGTGACATGGTTACCCTGGACAGTGCCGCTGTTATCCAGTGAATTTCCATCAAGGGAGAGCGTGCCGGCCGAAAGCAGACTGCCCCGGTTGTCCGTGGTGGCTGCTTTCAGCGTGGTGTCACCCTGGCTCATGATATCGCCGGTACTGGTCAACTGACCGGTTGCCGAAGCAGTAAGGTTACCGGTTGCCAGCACGGAACCACTGTTCGCCCATCTGTCCGCCTGCACGGTGAGATTCTGTCCCTGCGTGGTCCCTGCGGTATTCAGTGTTTTACCCCGGAGGGAGAGGTCGCCCGCCGTCAGCCAGCGTCCGTGACGCCCCTGTGAGAAGGTGTCGCCTGCAAGCGCCAGTGCAGCGGCGCCCTGCAACAGGCCATCGCCATCCAGCGTGGTCGCCCTGACGTTCAGCGTGTCAGCGGTGATTTTACCCGGATTGCTGAGGGAGGCAGTGTTTAACGTTAAACCATTATCACCGGTGATAAGCCCGCTGTTGCGGATGTCCGGTATATCCAGCGTCAGGTCTGCAGCACTGTACAGCGTGCCGTTCTGCTGATTATCAAGCCTCTGTGTGTTAACGGTGAGTGAGGCCTCCCCCTGCAACAGACCGCTGTTGGTCAGGGTCTGTGACTGTGTATTCAGGGCGGAAGCAACAAGTACGCCGCTGCTGGTCAGTTCCGGCGCACTGAGGCTGAGCGACGGGGCGCTGCTTTTCCCGCTGTGGGTGAGCTTTTCACTGGCGTTCAGGGTGAGGATATCTCTGGCAGCCTGTGTTCCGTCAAGCTGTGCGTTCTGCACATCCACGCTGACACTGTTGCCCTGCGTCTGCGCAGTGGTCGTGGTCTTCAGACTGTTGCCTTTTACAGACACCGTGCCACCCGCACTGGTTTCACCCGCCAGTGTGGAAGACGCGCTGTTCAGCATGAGGTTACCGTCACTGTTTGTGACCGATTTTTCTGTGGTGGTCAGTGTGTCTGCAGAAGCCACAAGTTCCTTTGCCCCGGAGAGGGTACCGCTGTTGTTTATCTGCGTGGCACTGAGCGTCAGCACGTCATCGCTGATGAGTCTGCCGCGGTTTTCGAGTGTACCGCTGACGGTAACGCGGGCACTGTCTTTTGCACCGGCATCACCGGACAGTGTGGCATTGCGGGCGCTGATATCGAGTGTGCTGCCACTTTTAATACTGCCGGTGCTGGTCAGGTCAGTGGCTGTGACTTTCAGGCCGTTCCCCTGGACGGCACCGGTATTACTGAATGTCCCGGTTTTCACCGTGGCATCGCGCCCGGCAACCAGTGTCCCGCCGTTGTTCAGGCTGCCGGAGCTGACGGTGAGTGTTTTCCCGGCAACGCTACGGCCTTTCAGTGTGGTATCATCGGTGGTGGTAAGGGTGACATTTTCAGCTGCATTCACGGCCCCGGAAGTCTGGTTCAGGTGCAGTGCACTGAGCATGGCGTTCTGTCCGGCAGTCAGTTCACCACCGTTCTGTACAATCTGCCCGGATGAAGACAGCACCAGATTTTTATCCGTCACCAGACGGGACTGATTCAGTGTCAGTCCCGTTGTCCCGGTAACGCTGAGATTTCCTCCGGCTTTGTTATCCCCTGAAAGTGAGACATCCGTTCCGGTTACGGTGGTACTGCCGCCGGCAAGGCTGTTCTTCAGGACCAGTTTTCCGGAACTGCTCAGTATGATATCGCCCTCGCGGGCATAAAGGTTACCAAGATTAACCCCGACACCACTTTCAGTGGAGGTCAGATGAATACGCCTGGCGTACATTCCACCGAGAGCGCCGGTATCAACGGCAACTTTCGGCACATTACCTTCGCCCTTCAGGGCACTGACGCGACCATCTGCAGTTATCCGGTTAGCGCCTGCAGTGACAGTTAAATCCTTCGCATGAAGCGCGGCATTCACTTCCGTTGCACGGGCAATAATGGATACGGCATCGCTCCAGGTGCCGTCCAGGCCCGCGCCATTGATGGTGATACTGCCTTCAGTCACCTCCAGCGCCTGCAGGCTGCCGTCGGCATTCATCACAGGTTTGCCTGTGGTGAGCGTCGCGTGCGGCGTGTTGATAAAACCACAGCCGTCACAGGTGATACCATACGGGTTGGCAACCATCACATTCGCCGCTTTGCCGGCCACTTCCGTATAGCCCTGCAGCAATGAACGGTTACCGCCAGTCACTTCGTTGATGATACCCTTCGCTTCCCCGCCCGCTTTCAGGTTCGGGTTATTCTGTATCAGTCCACCAAGCTGCGTCGGATTAAGCTTACCGGTGGCATTATTGAGAATCAGCCCTTCCTTCCCGACGTTGTAATCCGTAAACCGGTTATGCGAAATCCCGGCCCCGTTCGGCGTGGCAATGTTCACGACCGGCACACCATTTGCCGCTTTATCCATTCCGGCCCCGTTTTGTGGGGTGATGACGGCCCCCACAGCCGGTAACAACGGCTGCCCGGCGATAATCGTACTGATAAGGTAACTCAGCAGGCGGTAAGTGAAGCGAACGGGAGGCTGATGCATGGTAATAATCCCTTAAAACGCGACGGCAACGCGCCAGTAAACCGTGAGATGGTCAGGGGCAAGCCAGTCCGGGTAAACCAGAGGCAGTCCGGCAGTGAACGAACCGGAAACATGGCCACTGGTGGTGCTGAGCCCGGCAGCAGCACCCCACAGCGTGCCGGACGAGTACAGGTCATCTCTGTCAGAGTGCAGCCAGCCGCCGTCCAGTGCAGTCACTGCACGGACTGTCCCCACATATGGCAGGGAGAACAGAGACCAGGACAGCTCATTTCGCAGATAACCGCCGTTATTACCGGAGATATACTGCTCCTTAAAGCCACGCACTGAACTCTCCCCCCCGAGGCTCAGTTGTTCCACACCATGAAGACGGTCCGGTGACCACTGGGCATAAGCGCTGGTCAGCCACCACACCCTGTCCGTGACGGGGCGCTGAAAACTGGCACTCACCGACCATTTCCGGAACTGATTTACGGGCAGGTCTCCCCTTTTCCCGTGGTCGCTTTCTGCTCCGAACCAGGGCATCCCCCGTGTGAATACCGGATTCAGTGTTCCGACACCACCCAGAAACTTGTGTGTGTGATTCAGCCCGACAGAAAATGAAGTGAGTTTACGGCTGCTGCCCTGAAGCAGAACATCATCCAGATAATTGTGAATAATGCGGTGCTGCAGACCTCCGGTCAGTGCTGTCTTCATGTCCCCGTTACGGAACAGGACATGCGACAGTCCCAGCCGGTGAGTCTGCAGGTCTCCCGTGGAACGCCACCGCCAGCCCCGGTTATCAATGGTGCTGAGGTAGTCACTCCATGAATACGTGTAATCCACCAGGGTATAGCCATACGGCAGACTGACACCGGCGGCAAAATTCCTCGCATCATGTGACACCGAAAAGTCACTGCTCCGTCCCCCGCTGACAAACCAGTTGTCAGCCAGCCCCAGAGGATTATTAAAGGAAAGGACTCCATTTAACTGCCCCGTACCGGTATTCTTCTGTCCGCTGTTGTCGATGCCCACGCTCCCTGTGACAGGCCATTCCGGCGATGCCGTCAGTGTCACCACCGACCATCCCTCACGGTCACCGGGCGATATTTCAATCTGTACCGGCTCCGTACGCAGACGGTTAATCTGCTCCATCCCCTGCTCAATATCCCGCAGGTTCAGAACCTTCCCCTCCATTCCCGGGAAAACCATCTTCAGGGTGCGGGCAGGAAGGTCAGCGCCTTCCGCCCGGATTTGCTGCAGCCTGCCTTCCATGACCGTTATGTGCAGTACGCCCCCTGAAAGGTCCTGCTCTGTCAGAAAGGCCCGGCTGGTGATATATCCCCGGCGTATATAGCCGTCCGTCACGACATCCGTGACCGCGGTCAGCCCCGTGATATTCAGACACTGATTCACCCACGGTGCCACCAGTCTGTCGGTTTCTGCAGACGTCAGTCGGGTGGCCCCACTGACAACAATGCGTGACACCGTAAAGCAGGGACCTTCAGTACCGGCAGACATTTCCGGAGACGGTATGACAGTCAGCGGCGCACTGCGCTCCAGCGCATCACGCTGACGCTGGTTTTCATCCAGCAACTGCTGCTGTTGCTGCTGAATTGCACTGCGGTCCCCCGGAGACAGCATGGCTGCCGGAGACGAAAACGAAAGAATACAAAGGCAGGGGAGGAGGGAAAAATAGCGTGCCACCGGAGAGAAAGTGCGGAGCTTAAATGCGCACTGGCCGGAAACCATACCAGGCAACGACGTTCTGCTCGCCAGTAAGTTATCCTGCCGGTGCTGCATATTCTCCTCGTGGGGTATTCAGTGTAAATTAACGTAAGCGGAATGTCAGTGCTGAAATTTACACCCGATAAAAAACATACTGAAACAATCCTGTTATGTAAAGTCCAGGAAAAATGTCAGAAATGTGATTAGCGTTGTGGTTTACAGAGGGGAAGGGAAAACAGACATTCTTGCCTGACGTGCTCAGCGCCCCCTGGAGAGGTTCACATAAAAGCTGTCCTGCAATTTGCGGGTAACCACTTCTGTCATCAAGCCGCTGGCACGAATGCTGTAGTGCGGCTGAGAGCCGCAGAGGGGAAGCTACGTCCATTTTGAGGGAAACGGAGCAAAAAAGCCCCATCCATACCCTGTACCAATCAGTGCCACCAAGTTTAATAGTCATTTCCATTCATATGGTGCACAAGGAGTTTTGAAGAAACATCCGTTTTGTTGTGTTTTTTAATCTTTTGGGAATTTTAATTCCTGTCGTTCAGGCAGAAGAAACGGATGAATGCTCTCTGTGACAGCCATATTGTCACGGGGCTTAATACCGTTTGTTAAAAACCGTACTTTGCGTACGGTTGGGCTTCAGACCCCGTAAACGCCAGGCAGCAGCCGTGGTTAAGATAATGTTCAACAGCAACCGCCTCCCAAATTCTGGTCTGGCAGGTAATAGGTGTTGGCTCCGCGCTTGCCGTTGGTGGTTGTTCTGGTAACGGTGATTTGCCCTGCCTGTTCCAGTATCTGAATTGCCCGCTTAACACTCTGTCGACTAATACCGGAGAGGCTTACCAGTTCAGTGATTGAGATTTGATTTTGTCCGGCAGCAATGACGCTGGCGATTACACACAGGATTGAATTTGTCGTTTTCAATGTCAGCGCCCCTTATCCTGCCAGGCCATGTTTTTTCTTGCAGCTGTCTGGATGTCGTCCGAAGGTCATCGAATTATAGTTCAAAGAAAAAAGATATCGAGCAATGCGAGTTCTTTTTCTCCTTATGCCGCGCCAGCGGCATGGAAGGCGGCACGCTGTGGTTACATGTGATACAGGAGTAA
>NZ_SJWV01000020.1:0-43243 GCF_004352695.1 Escherichia sp. KCJ4928 | reverse complement strand
ATTTAAAATTTATAAATTAACATCTGGCTGCGCCAGAGATTACGTCTCTGAGTGCATCGTTGTGCTTGTAGTATAATAAATAAAATGGAGTGTCATTAAGTGGATAAGGTTTTAGATTCAGCCCTCCTTTCTTCGGCAAATAAAAGAAAGGGTATCCTTGCTATTGGCGCACATCCTGACGATATAGAATTAGGCTGTGGCGCATCGCTTGCTCGTCTTGCGCAAAAAGGAATTTATATCGCAGCAGTGGTGATGACTACCGGCAACTCTGGTACAGATGGAATAATCGATCGCCATGAAGAATCGCGCAACGCCCTAAAGATATTAGGGTGCCACCAAACTATTCATCTTAATTTTGCTGACACCCGCGCTCATTTACAGCTCAATGATATGATTTCCGCCCTGGAAGACATCATTAAAAATCAAATTCCTTCTGATGTTGAAATCATGCGGGTATATACCATGCATGATGCCGACCGCCATCAGGATCATCTCGCTGTTTATCAAGCTTCAATGGTTGCCTGCCGCACTATTCCACAAATTCTCGGCTACGAAACCCCAAGTACCTGGCTTTCATTTATGCCTCAGGTTTTTGAATCCGTTAAAGAAGAATATTTCACAGTCAAACTTGCTGCATTAAAAAAACATAAAAGCCAGGAACGACGTGATTATATGCGTCATGATCGCCTGCGTGCAGTTGCACAATTTCGCGGGCAACAGGTCAATAGCGATCTGGGTGAAGGCTTTGTAATTCATAAAATGATTCTTTGAGCAAATTGCATGAAAACCTGGATATTTATCTGTATGTCCATAGCAATGTTGCTATGGTTTTTAAGTACGCTAAGACGTAAACCCAGTCAAAAGAAAGGCTGTATTGACGCCATTATACCTGCGTATAACGAAGGCCCGTGTCTGGCGCAGTCACTGGATAATCTACTGCGTAACCCTTATTTTTGCCGGGTAATTTGCGTTAACGACGGCTCCACGGACAATACCGAAGCGGTCATGGCGGAAGTCAAACGCAAATGGGGCGACCGCTTTGTTGCCGTCACGCAAAAAAATACCGGTAAAGGTGGTGCGCTGATGAATGGCCTCAATTATGCCACCTGCGACCAGGTTTTTTTAAGTGATGCCGACACCTATGTTCCGCCCGATCAAGACGGAATGGGCTATATGCTGGCAGAAATTGAGCGCGGTGCTGATGCCGTAGGCGGCATTCCCTCTACTGCGTTGAAAGGCGCGGGGCTGTTACCGCACATCCGCGCGACCGTAAAGTTGCCGATGATTGTTATGAAGCGCACGCTACAGCAGCTCCTGGGCGGCGCACCGTTTATTATCAGCGGTGCCTGCGGGATGTTCCGTACTGATGTATTGCGTAAGTTCGGTTTCTCGGATCGTACTAAAGTCGAAGACCTTGATCTCACCTGGACATTAGTGGCAAACGGCTACCGTATTCGGCAGGCGAATCGCTGCATCGTATACCCACAGGAATGCAACAGTCCGCGTGAGGAGTGGCGTCGCTGGCGGCGTTGGATTGTGGGATACGCGGTCTGTATGCGCCTGCATAAAAGACTTTTATTTAGCCGCTTCGGTATCTTCAGTATATTTCCTATGCTGTTGGTTGTGATTTATGGCGTTGGGATTTATCTCACTACCTGGTTTAATGAATTCATCACCACCGGGCCGCATGGTGTGGTGTTGGCAATGTTTCCGCTTATCTGGATCGGCGTAGTTTGTGTTATTGGTGCTTTTAGCGCCTGGTTTCATCGTTGCTGGTTGTTGGTGCCTTTAGCGCCGCTTTCCGTTGTGTATGTATTATTAGCTTATGCCATCTGGATTATTTATGGACTTATTGCCTTTTTTACTGGACGCGAACCTCAGCGCGACAAACCCACCCGCTATTCCGCACTGGTGGAAGCGTCAACCGCTTATTCCCAACCTTCTGTCACAGGAACTGAAAAACTATCTGAAGCTTAATGTTAAAGAGAAAAATATTCAGATTGCAGACCAGGTAATTATTGATGAAACTGCAGGTGAAGTTGTTATCGGCGCGAATACCCGTATTTGTCATGGTGCCGTTATTCAGGGTCCGGTAGTGATTGGCGCAAACTGCCTGATAGGTAATTATGCGTTTATTCGTCCTGGCACAATAATCAGCAATGGTGTAAAAATTGGTTTTGCCACCGAAATTAAAAATGCGGTTATTGAAGCGGAAGCAACGATTGGTCCGCAATGTTTTATTGCCGACTCGGTAGTTGCAAACCAGGCATATTTGGGCGCACAAGTACGTACCAGTAATCATCGTCTGGATGAACAGCCTGTGTCTGTTCGAACTCCAGAGGGAATTATCGCTACCGGATGCGATAAATTAGGTTGTTATATCGGGCAGCGTTCACGCCTTGGCGTACAAGTTATAATTTTGCCTGGGCGAATTATTTCCCCGAACACGCAACTTGGCCCGCGCGTGATTGTAGAACGTAATTTACCTGCCGGAACTTATTCACTCCGACAAGAACTTATCCGTACAGGAGATTAAAATGATAAAACGGACGTTATTAGCGGCGGCCATTTTTAGCGCATTGCCCGCTTATGCCGGGTTAACTTCCATTACCGCGGGCTACGATTTTACCGATTATTCTGGCGATCATGGCAACCGTAATTTAGCGTATGCTGAACTGGTGGCGAAAGTTGAAAACGCAACGCTGCTTTTTAATCTTTCCCAGGGGCGTCGTGATTATGAAACTGAAAATTTCAATGCCACTCGCGGTCAGGGTGCGGTCTGGTATAAATGGAATAACTGGCTGACAACCCGAACGGGTATTGCCTTTGCGGATAATACGCCGGTCTTTGCCCGCCAGGATTTTCGTCAGGATATTAACCTGGCCCTGTTGCCAAAAACGCTTTTCACGACCGGTTATCGCTACACTAAATATTACGATGATGTCGAAGTCGATGCCTGGCAAGGCGGCGTATCACTCTATACTGGCCCGGTGATCACCAGCTACCGCTATACCCATTATGACTCCAGCGATGCAGGTGGTAGTTATAGCAATATGATTTCCGTGCGTCTGAATGACCCGCGCGGCACTGGTTATACGCAACTATGGCTAAGCCGCGGAACAGGCGCTTACACCTATGACTGGACGCCAGAAACACGCTACGGCAGCATGAAGAGCGTCAGTTTGCAACGTATTCAACCGCTGACTGAGCAACTTAATCTCGGGCTGACGGCAGGTAAAGTGTGGTACGACACCCCAACCGATGATTATAACGGTCTGCAACTTGCAGCCCATCTGACCTGGAAATTCTGATTCCTTCTGCCGCCCGCTATCCGGGGCGGCCTTCCCTGCCGATTAGCCCCCCCTTTCCTCTTTGTTTTCCGACCACATTCACCGGATAAATTTTATTCTCCAGTGTTATATACTATAGGGGGGTATGCATTGACATATAGCATACCCCCCTATAGTATATTGCGTGCAGATGATGAGGTGCGAAATGCCCAGTACTCCGGAAGAGAAGAAAAAGGTCCTTACTCGAGTTCGTCGTATTCGAGGGCAGATTGATGCTCTGGAACGGTCGCTGGAGGGTGATGCCGAATGCCGTGCCATACTCCAACAGATCGCTGCCGTTCGGGGCGCGGCTAACGGGCTGATGGCAGAAGTGCTTGAAAGCCATATCCGGGAAACGTTTGACCGAAATGACTGCTACAGCCGCGAAGTCAGCCAATCCGTTGACGACACTATTGAACTGGTTCGAGCCTATCTTAAATAGCTGAATCTATTACCATATTGAGGAAGAGCGAGAGATGAAATCACGTGCTGCCGTTGCATTTGCTCCCGGTAAACCGCTGG
The DNA here is from genome assembly GCF_004352695.1 of Escherichia sp. KCJ4928. Taxonomy (NCBI): domain Bacteria; kingdom Pseudomonadati; phylum Pseudomonadota; class Gammaproteobacteria; order Enterobacterales; family Enterobacteriaceae; genus Escherichia; species Escherichia sp. KCJ4928. The sequence goes on along the minus strand of NZ_SJWV01000020.1, from coordinate 39,392 downwards.
AAATCGTTGAAATTGACGTTGCACCACCGAAAAAAGGTGAAGTGCTGATTAAAGTCACCCATACCGGCGTTTGCCATACCGACGCATTTACCCTCTCCGGGGATGACCCGGAAGGTGTATTCCCGGTGGTTCTCGGTCACGAAGGGGCCGGCGTTGTGGTTGAAGTCGGTGAAGGCGTAACCAGCGTCAAACCTGGCGACCATGTGATCCCGCTTTACACCGCGGAGTGCGGCGAGTGTGAGTTCTGTCGTTCTGGCAAAACTAACCTCTGTGTTGCGGTTCGCGAAACCCAGGGTAAAGGCTTGATGCCAGACGGCACCACCCGTTTTTCTTACAACGGGCAGCCGCTTTATCACTACATGGGGTGCTCTACATTCAGTGAATACACCGTGGTCGCGGAAGTGTCTCTGGCCAAAATTAATCCAGAAGCAAACCATGAACACGTCTGTCTGCTGGGCTGTGGCGTGACCACCGGTATTGGCGCGGTGCACAACACAGCTAAAGTCCAGCCAGGTGATTCTGTTGCCGTGTTTGGTCTTGGCGCGATTGGTCTGGCAGTGGTTCAGGGCGCACGTCAGGCGAAAGCGGGACGGATTATCGCTATCGATACCAACCCGAAGAAATTCGATCTGGCGCGTCGCTTCGGTGCTACCGACTGCATTAACCCGAATGACTACGACAAACCGATTAAAGATGTCCTGCTGGATATCAACAAATGGGGTATCGACCATACCTTTGAATGCATCGGTAACGTCAACGTGATGCGTGCGGCGCTGGAAAGTGCGCACCGCGGCTGGGGTCAGTCGGTGATCATCGGGGTGGCAGGTTCTGGTCAGGAAATCTCCACCCGTCCATTCCAGTTGGTCACTGGTCGCGTATGGAAAGGTTCCGCGTTTGGCGGCGTGAAAGGTCGTTCCCAGTTACCGGGTATGGTTGAAGATGCGATGAAAGGTGATATCGATCTGGAACCGTTTGTCACGCATACCATGAGCCTTGATGAAATTAATGACGCCTTCGACCTGATGCATGAAGGCAAATCCATTCGAACCGTAATTCGTTACTGATTTCCCGCAGGTATACCCCGTCCACTTCAGACGGGGTTCTTAATACTCTCCCCGGGCAGCCGTCCGGGGGATTAACCGTGAGATAATGACTGATGGAACTCATTGAAAAACATGCCAGCTTTGGCGGCTGGCAAAATGTGTATCGGCATTATTCCCAATCACTGAAATGTGAAATGAATGTCGGCGTCTATCTCCCACCAAAAGCCGCGAATGAAAAATTGCCGGTGCTGTACTGGCTTTCGGGCCTGACCTGCAACGAGCAGAATTTCATTACTAAATCGGGGATGCAGCGTTACGCGGCTGAGCACAACATTATTGTTGTTGCGCCGGACACCAGTCCGCGAGGCAGTCATGTCGCAGATGCCGACCGTTACGATCTCGGGCAAGGTGCCGGGTTTTACCTGAACGCAACGCAAGCGCCGTGGAATGAACATTACAAAATGTATGACTATATCCGCAACGAGCTGCCGGATTTAGTGATGCAACATTTTCCGGCAACGACCAGAAAGTCTATCTCTGGTCATTCTATGGGCGGGCTGGGCGCGCTGGTGCTGGCGTTACGTAACCCAGATGAATATGTCAGCGTCTCGGCGTTTTCGCCCATTGTCTCCCCATCGCAAGTACCGTGGGGACAGCAAGCCTTTGCCGCATATCTTGGTGAAAATAAAGATGCCTGGTTGGATTACGATCCGGTGAGTCTTATTTCACAAGGTCAACGCGTTGCGGAAATCATGGTTGATCAGGGGTTGAGTGATGATTTTTACGCGGAACAGCTGCGGACTCCAAATCTTGAAAAGATCTGCCAGGAGATGAATATCAAGACGTTAATCCGTTATCACGAGGGTTACGACCACAGCTATTATTTTGTCTCCAGTTTTATTGGCGAGCATATTGCCTACCACGCCAATAAACTGAATATGCGTTGATAATAGTGCACGACTGCCGGATGCGGCGTGAACGCCTTATCCGCCTACATTTCGCCCGCAGGCCGTAGGCATGATAAGACGCGCATAGCGTCGCATCAGGCATCTGCGCACGACTTATCTATGTTTACCACATCAAATCATCAGGCACTTTGAAGTTGGCATACGGATCGTCTTCATCCTGCTCTTCGGCACTGAGCGCGCTGTGCAACACTATACTGCTGGCATCACGCTGAGCTATTTTATCGGCAACGCTGGCGGGAATAATGGCGTATTCACCTTCGCTATTGTTATCGACCAACAAGCGAGCAATCGCCAGACGACCATTAATCAACTGCGCTTGTGTGAGCTTATCGACAAAAATCTTCTTAATCAGATTGCCGTCAGTGAAGTTAAAACCAATATCGCCATTGGCAATGGTGATTCGGTTCATTTCAATGAGCTGCTTCACCTGAGCTTTATATTCTTTCGCCAACGCCGCTTGTTTTTGCTGTTCGCTAAGCTGTTTATCACGCTCAAGCTGTGCCTTTTTATTTTCTTCTACCGCCGCCCGAGCTTCACGCGCCTGAACGCGCGATTTTTTCGCCGTTCTCTCGACCTTCGCCGCTTTTTTGCTGGTGACTAATCCTGCTTTGAGCAACTGCTCTTGTAAGGTAAGTTTTGCCATCTTTGTTTCCAAACCCGCTGAATAATTTTTAGCGAGTATACCTGTAAACGCCGTGGGTGTATTGGGGGCAAGTCCCTTTCGCCCCTGCTTAATAAGGCGCGTCAGGCATCGGCACACGGCTGCATTCTTGATCTCCGACTCATCAAAATAAACACCGCCAACCCAGCAACAAGAATACCCGGTGCAGAAGCGGCCATTACGCCGACCGTGCCAGTGCCTAATGCCAGCATTTTCCCGGCCAGTAACGGACCGCTCATAGCCCCCAGACGCCCTACCGCCACGGCTGTTCCCACACCTGTTGCGCGGATCTGCGAACTGTAAAACAACGGTGCCAGGGCATACAAAACGCTTTGTCCACCTGTCGCAAACAACCCCGCGACAAATCCCGCCAGCAACATACCGTTAAATGACGACACCGTTCCAAGCGCCAGCAGCGAAGCTAACATGCCGCTATAAATCAGTAGCGACATGGTTACTGGACGCAGCTTATCCATCAATGCGCCCAACATTAACGTCCCGCTTGCCGCCCCCATTTGCAGGGCAAACATCACCCCTGCCGCCTGCGATGGCTGGAATCCTTGCTCCACCAAAAGTAGCGGTAGCCAGTTGATCAACATATAAACCACCAGCAGAGTGAAGAAATAACACAACCACAGCAGCAGCGTCGCGGTTGCCGTTTCTGGCGCAAATAAGGCACGCAGTGGTGGCGCAGCCTGTTTTTCGCCAGCGAAAACCGCTGACTCCGGCAGCCAGCGCATTAATAGCGGCACCAGAATCAACGGCACCACACCACCTACCCAAAACACCGTTTGCCATGCTAAGTTTGCCCCCGCGAAACCCAGTGTCGCCGCCAGCGCCGCGCCAATGGGAACACCGCAATACATCAGGCTCACTGCCGTCCCACGAAAACGTGGACCCGCGGCTTCAGACGTCAGGGCGATAAGATTCGGCAACGCCGCCCCCAGCCCGACACCGGTCATCAGCCGCGCAAAGACCAGTGAGGGGAAATCCCAGGCAATCGCCGTTGCCAGTGAGAACAAACCAAACAGCGCAACTGAGCCAATCAAAATACGCTTACGACCATAACGGTCTGCCAGCATCCCGCCAACCAACGCGCCGGGTAGCAAACCGAGTATTCCGGCGCTAAATATCCAGCCCATTTGCATTTTATCGAGTGCGAAAGCCTGGGCGATGCCACCCGCCGCAATGCCAGCCGCCTGAAGATCCAGCCCTTCCATCAGAGCGACCAAAAAACAAAGCCCGATGGTCAGCATCAGGCGGGATGAAGATGATGAAGGGGTACGAGTCGACATAAGATGAACCTCATTGCGAGTGCAGGTGAATCGCGACTGATACATTGCCAGCCGCGTAATCAGAACTATTTAATGACTGCCTACGGGCGAAATGTAGGCCGGATAAGGCGTTCACGCCGCATCCGGCAGTCGTGCTGGGATGGGCATACAAAATGCACGTTCTCGGCAGTCATCATTATTTGTTGTTGCGCAGATCCAGCGCCACGTCAACGATCATATCCTCCTGGCCGCCAACCATCCGGCGTTTGCCCAGCTCAACGAGAATATCCACCGCACTTAAGCCATAACGCGCCGCCGCCGTTTCACAGTGACGCAGGAAGCTCGAGTAAACACCAGCGTATCCCAGCGCCAGCGTTTCGCGATCGACTCGTACCGGTCGATCCTGCAACGGACGCACCAGGTCGTCGGCGGCATCCATTAACGCATAGAGATCGGTCCCATGCTGCCAGCCCAGTTTATCCGCGGCGGCAATAAACACTTCCAGCGGTGCGTTACCTGCGCCCGCGCCCATTCCCGCGAGGCTGGCGTCGATTCGGTCGCAGCCCTCTTCCACCGCCGCGATAGAGTTCGCCACGCCAAGACTCAGGTTATGGTGAGCGTGCATGCCAGTTTGCGTTTCTGGTTTCAGCTCTGCTTTCAGGGCGCGGAAACGGTCACGGATATCGCTCATGTTCATCGCACCGCCAGAATCCACCACATAAATACAGGTCGCACCGTAGCCTTCCATCAGCTTTGCCTGCTTTGCGAGATTCTCCGGCGTGGTCATATGGCTCATCATCAGAAAACCAACGGTGTCCATTCCGAGCTCGCGGGCATACTGAATATGCTGGGCGGAAACATCAGCTTCGGTACAGTGCGTTGCCACACGAACCACCCGCGCGCCAGCCTGCCAGGCATTTTTCAGATCGTGAATAGTGCCGATTCCTGGCAGCAACAACGTCGCGATTTTGGCGTGCTTCACCACATCCGCCGCTGCTTCAATCCATTCAAGGTCGCTATGTGCGCCGAAACCATAGTTAAAGCTGGAACCCTGCAAACCGTCGCCATGGGCCACTTCAATCGAATCCACGCGGGCATCGTCCAGTGCTTTGGCAATCTGGCGAACGTTTTCCAGCGAATACTGATGACGAATGGCGTGCATACCGTCACGCAACGTGACGTCCGAGATATAAAGTTTTTTACCGTTCATGCCGCTTCTCCTGCCTTGCGCGCCAGTGACTGGGCCATTTTTTCCGCTGTCGCCAGCGCACTGGAAGTCATAATGTCGAGGTTGCCCGCATAGGCAGGCAGATAATGCGCTGCGCCTTCGACTTCCAGCCAGACCGCTGTTTTCAGTCCGGAGAATTGCCCCACGCCCGGTAAATTGACCGGTTTATCCTGCGGGATAACTTCAAACTGCACGCGCTGTTTCAGGCGATAACCCGGTACGTAAGCCTGCACCGCCTCAGCCATTTCATTGATTGAGGCTTCGATATCATCTTGTGAAGCTTCGTCGCTCAATACATACACCGTGTCACGCATCATCAACGGTGGCTCTGCTGGGTTAAGCACAATAATCGCCTTCCCTTTTGCCGCGCCGCCCACCACTTCAATGGCTCGGGAAGTGGTTTCCGTAAATTCATCGATATTGGCACGCGTGCCAGGTCCGGCAGATTTACTGGCGATAGAAGCGATAATTTCGGCGTAATGAACACGCGCCACGCGTGAAACTGCCGCCACCATTGGAATGGTGGCCTGGCCGCCGCAGGTGACCATGTTGACGTTCAGTTGATCGACGTTCGCCTCGAGGTTAACCACCGGCACGCAGTAAGGGCCGATGGCAGCAGGCGTCAGGTCAATTAAGCGAATATCCGGTTTCGCTTCGCGTAAAGCGGCATCGTTTTTCACATGCGCGCCCGCGCTGGTCGCATCAAATACAATGTCGATATCAGCAAATTCAGGCATGTTCATCAGCCCGATCACCCCTTCATGGGTGGTGGCGACGCCCATACGTCTGGCACGCGCCAGACCGTCGGACTGAGGATCAATGCCGACCATCACCGCCATCTCCAGATGCTGACCGTGACGCAAAATTTTAATCATCAGATCGGTGCCAATGTTGCCAGAACCGATAATGGCGACTTTACGCTTACTCATGACAGACTTCCTTTTGGGGCTGCGCTTGAAAATGTCGCAGCAACTGAACCTATGCCTTCAATATGGGCTTCAAAACGATCGCCCGCATTCACTGCCACCATCGGACCTAATGCCCCGGTAAGAATGATATCTCCGGCGCGCAGCGGTTCACCCAGGCTGGCCATTTTGCGTGCCAGCCAGACGGCGGCATTAAGCGGATGTCCCAGGCATTCGCTGCCGCGCCCGCTGGAAACCTCTTCGTTATTACGCGTCATCTTCATGGCGCAGTTTTTCAGGTCTAACCCCGCCGGACGTTGCGCCGGACCGCCGATGACATACACCCCGCAGGAAGCGTTATCTGCCACGGTATCGACAAACTGAATCGACCAGTCGCGAATGCGGCTCCCCACCACTTCCAGCGCCGGAAGTACCCATTCAATGGCGTTATACAGTTCGTCGAAGGTGATATCAGTTGCGGGTAAATCGCGGTTCAACACCAGTGCGATCTCCGCTTCAATGCGGGGTTGCAGAACACGGGAAAAAGGAATGATTTCGTTATCGCCATAACACATGTCGGCAAATAATGTCCCGAAATCCGGTTGATCAACGCCCAGTTGTTGCTGCACTTTCGGATGCGTCAGGCCCACTTTACGCCCTACCACGCGACGCCCCTGCGCAACGTCATATTGCACATTTATGTGCTGAATGGCGTAGGCCGCTTCAGCGTTATCGATACCAATCAGATCGCGCAGCGGCGCAATCGCTTCGCCCTGCTCTGCGGCGCGGCGTAAATCCGCCGCCAGTTGCTCAAGAGTATGCTTCGTCATGACCATTCCTTAAGGGCGTGCGAGGAAATTCAGCACCAATTGATTGAAAGCGTCGGCATGTTCCCACTGCGCCCAGTGACCACAGTCGCGGAAGATATGCAGTTCAGAACCGGCAATGCCGGACAGCAGACGCAGACCCGCATCCATCGGCACAAAGCGGTCGTTGCGCCCCCAGACAATCAGGGTTTGCGCTTTGATTTCCGCCAGACGTGGGCCAAAATCCGGGAACTGTTTCGGATTAGCTTCCAGGCTCTTAACGAAGTTTTCCAGGTGATCGCGGCGCGACAGCATATTATTCAGGCGCGCTTCAAACAGGGCGTCGGTCAAATCGCTGGTATCGAAAACGAAGATATCCATCATCAGCTTCAGGTTTTCGATAGTCGGCTGACGATAAAGCTGATTCAGTCGCTTAATACCTTCGGTTGGCATCGGCGTAAACAAACTCATGCCGCCCGTACCGCCGCCCATCAGCACCAGTTTGCCGACGCGCTCCGGCCAGTTAAGGGTGAACGCCACAGAACTATGGCCGCCCATCGAGTTGCCCAGCAGGTGGATTTTGGCGATATCCAGTTGATCCACCACGCTTTTCAGGATTCGTGCATTAAGATCCGATCGTGAACCACTATTAACGATCGAATCGCTTTTGCCCCAACCCGGACAATCCAGCAGGATCACCCGATAGCCCGCCTCTACCAGCGGATCGATATTGCGGCTGAAGTTCGCCCAGCCAGTAGCACCCGGGCCGGAACCGTGCAGCAGGACAACGGTTTCGTCGCCTTGTCCGCAGTCATTAAAATGGATGCGCAGCGTTTTACCCGCTTCTTCTACATTCAGAAAACGGCTGGTGGCGGCTTCGGTTTGTGGCTGATAACTCATCATCTTCTCCTGCATATTCAGTTCTCTGTTCTGGCGCTTAACGAGCCAAATCCGGCAATCCACTCCGGGATTGGGCGGTAATAACGCCCTTCGCTACGCCAGTTGCCAAATGTAGAAATAGCGGCAAAAGCGGCGACCCAGGTTTTGATTTCATGTGTCGACTTTCCGGCAATGGCGGAAAGCTCTTCGTTACTGACGGCATCCAGTTCCTGTATGCGTCCCTGCTCCAGCAAAGTCATGAACTGGTTATCCCAAATCGGGTTGAGCGGATGCAGAGTTCTCTGATCCTCAACAAACTTCTCAGCGGCGCTAATCACCCGTTGCTGACGCAATTCGCGCTCACTGGCGGGTAAATCTTTCCCGCTCCCCAACAGACGGTCGCGCATATGGGCATCGGCTTTCGCCAGTTCGGGCACCGGCGGCTGATGGGAAAGCCCACCGGAACCCAGGAACAGCACGCGTTTATTGAGAGTGCTGGTGAAACGTCCAATGGCTTCACCCAACATGCGGGTACGCTGGAAACCGGGCAGCGGCGTGGCGACACCGTTGATGAACACAGGCAGAACTGGCACCTTATCCAGCCCACCGAGCAGGAACTCCAGCGGCTGGGCGAACCCGTGGTCCACCTGCATACAGTAAGAAACGGCAAGATCGATCCCGCTCTTCATGACAGCATGCGCACAGGCCTCCGCCAGCTCCACAGGCACGGGCAGCTCTCCTGCCGCACTGCCGAAATCACCAATTGCCGTCGCTCCAACGCCTAAACAGAACGGTGGCATCACGTCATAGAAAAAGCCGTTGTAGTGATCTGGCGCAAACAGCACCACCAGTTCAGGGGAGAATGCCGCAATACGCTCGCGGGCGCTGGCAATCACGCCATTGACCTCATCGAGCACCTCTTGCGCCGGGTCGACATACCCCACCAGCGGCGAGTGGGAAAGACAGTGAAGATAAGCGTGCATATCAGGCTACCTTTTCGACAGAAACGTCGGCATCAGGGCGGGTCAGCGTCATCACCGACGCCAGTTTATTCAGGGTCTTGCCCAGGGTTTGCGGAATGGCGGTGGCGGCAACAAAGCGATCCGGGCGCATCACCACCAGCGAAGCATTGTGTTGCGCGAACCAGCTACGCAGACGACCTTGCGTATCGCCCACGCGTAGCACGCCGTCGTGGTTATCCTGTGCGGTATGAATTTGCACTTCCGGCACCACCTGAATGAAGCGTGTGCCCAACGCGCGCCACTGCTGGATTTGCTCGTCGCTCATCCCCCACAGTGGATTGCATCCCCAGCCAATTACCGCGAAGTTCGCGCCGATCGCGTTATCGAGCAGCGTCACGTCGCCGTTTTCCAGCGTGACTTTCGGCTGAATAAACATCTTGCCGACCGGAGAGTGCTTCGCTTCGCCCTCACGCACCAGCGCACCGCCGTAATATTGCGGCATCGGCTTGAAGCGCATTTCGAGGAAATAGCGTTTTACTGGCGGCAGATAATTCAACAGCCAGGAAACGCCGTCACGTAACGTACCCTGCCAGCGTTTCGGCGGAGCCAGCACGTTGCCCGCCGTCACGGACAGGTCAATCATCGCTTTGGCGTGATCGCGACGTTCTTGTTGATAGGTATCGAGCAGCGCATCGCGGGCTTTCCCCTGGATAACCAACGCCAGTTTCCAGGCGAGGTTAAAGGCGTCGCGCATACCACTGTTATAGCCCTGCCCCTGCCACACCGGCATGATGTGCGCGGCATCGCCCGCCAGCAGTACGCGATCAATACGGAAACGTTGCGCCAGTCGCGCGTTATGGGTGTAGACACGCTGGCGAATCAATTCAACATTGTCCGGATTAGGCAGCACTTTGCTTAACAGCTTGCGCATATTTTGCGGCTCACGCAGCTGCTCTTCGGTTTCTCCCGGCATCACCATAAATTCAAAGCGACGTACCGCATGAGGCAGCGCGGCAGAAACATACGGGCGCACCGGATCGCAACACAAATAGATATGCGGCGTACTTAACGGATCGTTGGCGATATCTACCACAATCCACTGATTTGGCGCAGTTTTACCTTCAAACGGCACATTCAGAGTGCGACGGACAAAACTTGCTCCACCGTCACAGGCTACCAGCCACTGGGCTTTGACCGTTTCCCGCTGCCCTTCTGCCGTTTTCAGGTGCAAGGTCACTTCGTCATTTTGCTGGCTGAAGGCCTCCAGCTCGCGGGAAAACAAGCAGCGCACATTCGGAAAACGCGACAACCCTTCCAGCATCACCGCATCGACCTGAGGCTGAATAAAGGCGTTACGGCGCGGCCAGCCAAATTCATCGGTCATTGGCTGAATATCAGCAAAACAGCGGCCTTTCGGGGTGAGAAAACGCATCGCGTGCCACGGCGTAGTGTGCGGCAGAACATCATCGACCAGGCCGACCGACTGCATGGTGCGCAGCGCCTCGTCATCAATACCAATCGCACGCGGGTAGTCGATCAACTTATCGAGTTTTTCCACCACCAGCACGTCAATGCCCATCTGGCCGAGATAGTTCGCCATCATCAGCCCGACCGGACCGGCACCAGCGATCGCCACCTGAACGCTATGGTTAACAGCAGGCTGGATGTCAGGGTGTTGTATTGCCATTTCAGTACCTCACGACTCGGACAAAATGCCGTTGCGCGCACAGTACGGCGCAACTTATTTTGTTAAAAACATGTAAATGATTTTTTATTGTGCGCTCAGTATAGGAAGGGTGTTTTCGGCTACAATCAAAACATGCCCGAATGTGCACCAGGTGCACAACTTTGTTTTAACTATAGAAATGTCAATTAATATGCAGAACAATGAGCAGACGGAATACAAAACCGTGCGCGGCTTAACCCGCGGTCTAATGTTATTAAATATGTTAAATAAACTTGATGGCGGTGCCAGCGTCGGGCTGCTGGCGGAACTCAGCGGCCTGCATCGCACCACTGTGCGGCGACTGCTGGAGACGCTGCAGGAAGAGGGATATGTCCGCCGTAGCCCCTCCGATGATAGTTTTCGTCTGACCATCAAAGTGCGGCAATTAAGCGAAGGATTTCGTGACGAACAGTGGATTTCTGCACTGGCGGCCCCACTGCTGGGCGATCTGTTGCGCGAAGTGGTATGGCCGACAGATGTGTCCACGCTGGATGTTGATGCAATGGTGGTACGCGAAACCACTCACCGTTTCAGCCGCTTATCCTTTCACCGGGCAATGGTCGGGCGACGTTTGCCGCTTCTGAAAACCGCCTCTGGCCTGACCTGGCTGGCCTTTTGCCCGGAACAAGACCGCAAGGAATTAATCGAAATGTTAGCCTCCCGCCCCGGTGATGACTATCAACTGGCACGGGAACCGTTAAAGCTGGAAGCCATTCTGGCGCGCGCGCGCAAAGAGGGTTACGGACAGAACTACCGCGGCTGGGATCAGGAGGAGAAGATCGCCTCTATCGCCGTACCGCTGCGCAGTGAACAACGGGTGATTGGCTGTCTGAATCTGGTGTATATGGCGAGCGCAATGACCATTGAACAGGCAGCGGAAAAGCATCTTCCGGCGCTACAACGGGTAGCAAAACAGATCGAAGAAGGGGTTGAATCGCAGGCTATTCTGGTGGCCGGACGGCGAAGCGGCGTGCATTTACGTTGACACCATCGAATGGCGCAAAACCTTTCGCGGTATGGCATGATAGCGTCCGGAAGAGAGTCAATTCAGGGTGGTGAATGTGAAACCAGTAACGCTATACGATGTCGCAGAGTATGCCGGTGTCTCTTATCAGACCGTTTCCCGCGTGGTGAACCAGGCCAGCCACGTTTCTGCGAAAACGCGGGAAAAAGTGGAAGCGGCGATGGCGGAGCTGAATTACATTCCCAACCGCGTGGCACAACAACTGGCGGGCAAACAGTCGTTGCTGATTGGCGTTGCCACCTCCAGTCTGGCCCTGCACGCGCCGTCGCAAATTGTCGCGGCGATTAAATCTCGCGCTGATCAACTGGGTGCCAGCGTGGTGGTGTCGATGGTAGAACGAAGCGGCGTCGAAGCCTGTAAAGCGGCGGTGCACAATCTTCTCGCGCAACGCGTCAGTGGGCTGATCATTAACTATCCGCTGGATGACCAGGATGCCACTGCTGTGGAAGCAGCCTGCGCTAATGTTCCGGCGTTATTTCTTGATGTCTCTGACCAGACTCCCATCAACAGTATTATTTTCTCCCATGAAGACGGTACGCGGCTGGGCGTGGAGCATCTGGTCGCATTGGGTCACCAGCAAATCGCGCTGTTAGCGGGCCCATTAAGTTCTGTCTCGGCGCGTCTGCGTCTGGCGGGCTGGCATAAATATCTCACACGCAATCAAATTCAGCCGATAGCGGAACGGGAGGGCGACTGGAGTGCCATGTCCGGTTTTCAACAAACCATGCAAATGCTGAATGAGGGCATCGTTCCCACTGCGATGCTGGTTGCCAACGATCAGATGGCGCTGGGCGCAATGCGCGCCATTACCGAGTCCGGGCTGCGCGTTGGTGCGGATATCTCGGTAGTGGGATACGACGATACCGAAGACAGCTCGTGTTATATCCCGCCGTTAACCACCATCAAACAGGATTTTCGCCTGCTGGGGCAAACCAGCGTGGACCGCTTGCTGCAACTCTCTCAGGGCCAGGCGGTGAAGGGCAATCAGCTGTTGCCCGTCTCACTGGTGAAAAGAAAAACCACCCTGGCGCCCAATACGCAAACCGCCTCTCCCCGCGCGTTGGCCGATTCATTAATGCAGCTGGCACGACAGGTTTCCCGACTGGAAAGCGGGCAGTGAGCGCAACGCAATTAATGTGAGTTAGCTCACTCATTAGGCACCCCAGGCTTTACACTTTATGCTTCCGGCTCGTATGTTGTGTGAAATTGTGAGCGGATAACAATTTTACACAGGATACAGCTATGACTATGATTACGGATTCACTGGTCGTCGTATTACAACGTCGTGACTGGGAAAACCCTGGCGTTACCCAACTTAATCGCCTTGCAGCACATCCCCCTTTCGCCAGCTGGCGTAATAGCGAAGAGGCCCGCACCGATCGCCCTTCCCAACAGTTGCGCAGCCTGAATGGCGAATGGCGCTTTGCCTGGTTTCCGGCACCAGAAGCGGTGCCGGAAAGCTGGCTGGAGTGCGATCTTCCTGAGGCCGATACTGTCGTCGTCCCCTCAAACTGGCAGATGCACGGTTACGATGCGCCCATCTACACCAACGTGACCTATCCCATTACGGTCAATCCGCCTTTTGTTCCCGCGGAGAATCCGACGGGTTGTTACTCGCTCACATTTAATATTGATGAAAGCTGGCTACAGGAAGGCCAGACGCGAATTATTTTTGATGGTGTTAACTCGGCGTTTCATCTGTGGTGCAACGGGCGCTGGGTCGGTTACGGCCAGGACAGCCGTTTGCCGTCTGAATTTGACCTGAGCACATTTTTACGCGCCGGAGAAAACCGCCTCGCGGTGATGGTGCTGCGCTGGAGTGACGGCAGTTATCTGGAAGATCAGGATATGTGGCGGATGAGCGGCATTTTCCGTGACGTCTCGTTGCTGCACAAACCGAGCACACAAATCAGCGATTTCCATGTTGCCACTCACTTTAATGATGATTTCAGCCGCGCGGTACTGGAAGCAGAAGTTCAGATGTATGGCGAGCTGCGCGATGAGCTGCGGGTGACGGTTTCTTTGTGGCAGGGTGAAACGCAGGTCGCCAGCGGCACCGCGCCTTTCGGCGGTGAAATTATCGATGAGCGTGGTGGTTATGCCGATCGCGTCACACTACGTCTGAACGTCGAAAACCCGAAACTGTGGAGCGCCGAAATCCCGAATCTCTATCGTGCGGTGGTTGAACTGCACACCGCCGACGGCACGCTGATTGAAGCAGAAGCCAGCGATGTCGGTTTCCGCGAGGTGCGGATTGAAAATGGTCTGCTGCTGCTGAACGGCAAGCCGTTGCTGATTCGCGGCGTTAACCGTCACGAGCATCATCCTCTGCATGGTCAGGTCATGGATGAGCAGACGATGGTGCAGGATATCCTGCTGATGAAGCAGAACAACTTTAACGCCGTGCGCTGTTCGCATTATCCGAACCATCCGCTGTGGTACACGCTGTGCGACCGCTACGGCCTGTATGTGGTAGATGAAGCCAACATTGAAACCCACGGCATGGTGCCAATGAATCGTCTGACCGATGATCCGCGCTGGCTACCGGCGATGAGCGAACGCGTAACGCGAATGGTGCAGCGCGATCGTAATCACCCGAGTGTGATCATCTGGTCGCTGGGAAATGAGTCAGGCCACGGCGCTAATCACGACGCACTCTATCGCTGGATCAAATCTGTCGATCCATCCCGCCCGGTGCAGTATGAAGGCGGCGGAGCCGACACCACGGCCACCGATATTATTTGCCCGATGTACGCGCGCGTGGATGAAGACCAGCCCTTCCCGGCTGTGCCGAAATGGTCCATCAAAAAATGGCTTTCGCTACCTGGAGAGACGCGCCCGCTGATCCTTTGCGAATACGCCCACGCGATGGGTAACAGTCTTGGCGGCTTCGCTAAATACTGGCAGGCGTTTCGTCAGTATCCCCGTTTACAGGGCGGCTTCGTCTGGGACTGGGTGGATCAGTCGCTGATTAAATATGATGAAAACGGCAACCCGTGGTCGGCTTACGGCGGTGATTTTGGCGATACGCCGAACGATCGCCAGTTCTGTATGAACGGTCTGGTCTTTGCCGACCGCACGCCGCATCCAGCGCTGACGGAAGCAAAACACCAGCAGCAGTTTTTCCAGTTCCGTTTATCCGGGCAAACCATCGAAGTGACCAGCGAATACCTGTTCCGTCATAGCGATAACGAGCTCCTGCACTGGATGGTGGCGCTGGATGGTAAGCCGCTGGCAAGCGGTGAAGTGCCTCTGGATGTCGCTCCACAAGGTAAACAGTTGATTGAACTGCCTGAACTACCGCAGCCGGAGAGCGCCGGGCAACTCTGGCTCACAGTACGCGTAGTGCAACCGAACGCGACCGCATGGTCAGAAGCCGGACACATCAGCGCCTGGCAGCAGTGGCGTCTGGCGGCAAACCTCAGCGTGACACTCCCCTCCGCGCCCCACGCCATCCCGCAACTGACCACCAGCGAAACGGATTTTTGCATCGAGCTGGATAATAAGCGTTGGCAATTTAACCGCCAGTCAGGCTTTCTTTCACAGATGTGGATTGGCGATGAAAAACAACTGCTGACCCCGCTGCGCGATCAGTTCATCCGTGCACCGCTGGATAACGACATTGGCGTAAGTGAAGCGACCCGTATTGACCCGAACGCCTGGGTCGAACGCTGGAAGGCGGCGGGCCATTACCAGGCCGAAGCGGCGTTGTTGCAGTGCACGGCAGATACACTTGCCGACGCGGTGCTGATTACCACTGTCCACGCGTGGCAGCATCAGGGGAAAACCTTATTTATCAGCCGGAAAACCTACCGGATTGATGGTAGTGGTCAAATGGCGATTACCGTTGATGTTGAAGTAGCGAGCGATACACCGCATCCGGCGCGGATTGGCCTGACCTGCCAGCTGGCGCAGGTAGCAGAGCGGGTAAACTGGCTCGGATTAGGGCCGCAAGAAAACTATCCCGACCGCCTTACTGCCGCCTGTTTTGACCGCTGGGATCTGCCATTGTCAGACATGTATACCCCGTACGTCTTCCCGAGCGAAAACGGTCTGCGCTGCGGGACGCGCGAATTGAATTATGGCTCACACCAGTGGCGCGGCGACTTCCAGTTCAATATCAGTCGCTACAGCCAACAACAACTGATGGAAACCAGCCATCGCCATCTGCTGCACGCGGAAGAAGGCACATGGCTGAATATCGACGGTTTCCATATGGGGATTGGTGGCGACGACTCCTGGAGCCCGTCAGTATCGGCGGAATTCCAGCTGAGCGCCGGTCGCTACCATTACCAGTTGGTCTGGTGTCAAAAATAATAATAACCGGGCAGGCCATGTCTGCCCGTATTTCGCGTAAGGAAATCCATTATGTACTATTTAAAAAACACAAACTTTTGGATGTTCGGTTTATTCTTTTTCTTTTACTTTTTTATCATGGGAGCCTACTTCCCGTTTTTCCCGATTTGGCTACATGACATCAACCATATCAGCAAAAGTGATACGGGTATTATTTTTGCCGCTATTTCTCTGTTCTCGCTATTATTCCAACCGCTGTTTGGTCTGCTTTCTGACAAACTCGGGCTGCGCAAATACCTGCTGTGGATTATTACCGGCATGTTAGTGATGTTTGCGCCGTTCTTTATTTTTATCTTCGGCCCGCTGTTACAGTACAACATTTTAGTAGGATCGATTGTTGGTGGTATTTATCTAGGCTTTTGTTTTAACGCCGGTGCGCCAGCAGTAGAGGCATTTATTGAGAAAGTCAGCCGTCGCAGTAATTTCGAATTTGGTCGCGCGCGGATGTTTGGCTGTGTTGGCTGGGCGTTGTGTGCCTCGATTGTCGGCATCATGTTCACCATCAATAATCAGTTTGTTTTCTGGCTGGGTTCTGGCTGTGCACTCATCCTCGCCGTTTTACTCTTTTTCGCCAAAACGGATGCGCCCTCTTCCGCCACGGTTGCCAATGCGGTAGGTGCCAACCATTCGGCATTTAGCCTTAAGCTGGCGCTGGAACTGTTCAGACAGCCAAAACTGTGGTTTTTGTCACTGTATGTTATTGGCGTTTCCTGCACCTACGATGTTTTTGACCAACAGTTTGCTAATTTCTTTACTTCGTTCTTTGCTACCGGTGAACAGGGTACGCGGGTATTTGGCTACGTAACGACAATGGGCGAATTACTTAACGCCTCGATTATGTTCTTTGCGCCACTGATTATTAATCGCATCGGTGGGAAAAATGCCCTGCTGCTGGCTGGCACTATTATGTCTGTACGTATTATTGGCTCATCGTTCGCCACCTCAGCGCTGGAAGTGGTTATTCTGAAAACGCTGCATATGTTTGAAGTACCGTTCCTGCTGGTGGGCTGCTTTAAATATATTACCAGCCAGTTTGAAGTGCGTTTTTCAGCGACGATTTATCTGGTCTGTTTCTGCTTCTTTAAGCAACTGGCGATGATTTTTATGTCTGTACTGGCGGGCAATATGTATGAAAGCATCGGTTTCCAGGGCGCTTATCTGGTGCTGGGTCTGGTGGCGCTGGGCTTCACCTTAATTTCCGTGTTCACGCTTAGCGGCCCCGGCCCGCTTTCCCTGCTGCGTCGTCAGGTGAATGAAGTCGCTTAAGCAATTAATGTCGGATGCGCCACTGGGCACATCCGACAATTATTTATAGCTCCATCATCTGGCGAAACAAGCGTCGCATCATACCTCTTTGACCCACAGCTGCGGAAAACGTGCTGGTGCAAAACGCAGGGTTATGATCATCAGCCCAACGACACACAGCGCATG
The DNA here is from genome assembly GCF_004352695.1 of Escherichia sp. KCJ4928. Classification (NCBI taxonomy): domain Bacteria; kingdom Pseudomonadati; phylum Pseudomonadota; class Gammaproteobacteria; order Enterobacterales; family Enterobacteriaceae; genus Escherichia; species Escherichia sp. KCJ4928. The sequence goes on along the minus strand of NZ_SJWV01000020.1, from coordinate 22,129 downwards.
AAACGCCCAGTCCATCAGGTAATTGCCGCTGATACTACGCAGCACACCAGAAAACCAAGGGGCAAGCCCGGCGATGATAAAACCGATCCCCTGCATAAACGCCACCAGCTTGCCAGCAATAGCTGGTTGCGCAGAGTGATCGAGCGCCAGCAGCAAACAGAGCGGAAACGCGCCGCCCAGACCTAACCCACACACCATCGCCCACAATACCGGCAATTGCAGCGGCAGCCAGATAAAGCCGCAGAACCCCACCAGTTGTAACACCAGCGCCAGCATTAACAGTTTGCGCCGATCCTGATGGCGAGCCATAGCAGGCATCAGCAAAGCTCCTGCGGCTTGCCCAAGCGTCATCAATGCCAGTAAGGAACCGCTGTACTGCGCGCTGGCACCAATCTCAATATAGAAAGCGGGTAACCAGGCAATCAGGCTGGCGTAACCGCCGTTAATCAGACCGAAGTAAACACCCAGCGTCCACGCGCGGGGAGTGAATACCACGCGAACCGGAGTGGTTGTTGTCTTGTGGGAAGAGGCGACCTCGCGGGCGCTTTGCCACCACCAGGCAAAGAGCGCAACAACGGCAGGCAGCGCCCACCAGGCGAGTGTTTGATACCAGGTTTCGCTATGTTGAACTAACCAGGGCGTTATGGCGGCACCAAGTCCACCGCCGCCCATCAGAGCCGCAGACCACAGCCCCATCACCAGTGGCGTGCGTTGCTGAAACCGCCGTTTAATCACTGAAGGCATCACCGCCTGAATGATACCGATCCCCACCCCACCAAGCAGTGCGCTGCTAAGCAGCAGCACACTTTGGGGGTAAAGCTCACGCATCAATGCACCGACGGCAATCAGCAACAGACTGATGGCGACGCTGCGACGTTCGCTGACATGCTGATGAAGCCAGCTTCCGGCCAGCGCCAGCCCGCCCATGGTGACCACCGGCAGAGCGGTCAACAGGGCAGCCACGCTAAAGCTCATTCCGCTCGCCTGGCGCAATTGCGGTAGCAGTGGACCGACGGAGGTGAGCAGTGGTCGCATATTAAGACCAATCAGCACCAGAACCAGCAGCATCGTGAACGTCTTTTGATGGTTGCGCATGGCTGTCAGAACGGTTTGGTCGGCAGATATTTACCATCTAAGGTGATGACCGCACGTTCGCCACCTTCCGGGTCCGCCACTTTCTTAACGTCGAGTTTGAAGTTAATCGCGCTGATAATGCCATCGCCAAACTTCTCATGAACCAACGCTTTCAGGGTTGTGCCGTACACCTGCAACATTTCATAGAAACGATACATCGTTGGGTCGGTTGGAATACGGTCATCAATGCAGCCACGCAGTGGAATCATCTGCAACAGTAGAATGGCGTCTTCGTCGAGATCCAGCTTCGCCCCGACCAGGCGGGCGGCGTCGGCAGGAAGCGCCTGCTGCCCCAGCAAAGCCGCGGTTACAAAGGCTTCTGCCAGACCGGTGCCGTCGGCAATCTCGGCAAATGAGAGATCTTTTTTAGCTTTGCTGAGCAAAATGGCATCGGCAAGATCAAGACGAATATTGCGGTTAATTTGCGACTGAATCATGGTGCATCTCCTGATGGTTTAAAAATAAGGTTACGCTGCGGTCGGTTGGCGTAGCGGTATGGCACAAACGCGCGGATTAGCTGCCAGTGGCACAAACTGGCGGGTTGCGCCGTCAAACGCTGCGATGCTGCCGCTTTCAATGTCGTAGACCCAGCCGTGCAGGGCGATCCGCCCCTCTTCGAGCGCCAGGCGCACCGATGGATGAGTTTGCAAATTAGCCAACTGAGCAATGACGTTTTCACGTACCATCGCCGCAGCTTTTGACGGTAAATCGGAATGCGGGCGCGCCTCATTAACGACGCGGGCTGAATCGGCATAACGCAGCCAGTGGGAGACGGCAGGCATATGGTCCATGCACTGACAGCTGGCAATGGCGGTCATCGCGCCACAGTTGGAATGACCGCAAATCACAATGTCAGATACCCGAAGCGCAGCGACGGCATACTCCACCGAAGCAGAAACGCCACCGGGTTCCGGCCCGTAGGAAGGGACGATATTGCCCGCGTTGCGAATAACGAACAGATCGCCAGGCTCACGTTGCGTCACCAGCTCAGGGACCAGACGGCTGTCGGAGCAGGAGATAAAAAGTGTGCGCGGGCTTTGCTGTGTCGCCAGCTGTTTAAACAAGGCTTCCCGCTTCGGAAATGCCTCGCGCTGGAATTTAAGGAATCCATCAATAATCTCTTTCACCGTTAACCTCTGTCTGTCTCTGGAATGAGAGGCAGACTACTCGCCGATTGTCATAAGGTAAAAGTCTCATTTATGATGAGTTCTATTGGATTTACTTATAGGTTGGCGAATGCTCTCTCGACATATCAATTATTTTCTTGCCGTGGCTGAACATGGCAGCTTCACCCGTGCCGCCAGTGCGTTGCACGTCTCTCAGCCTGCGCTTTCCCAGCAGATTCGCCAGTTAGAGGAGAGTTTAGGCGTGCCGCTGTTTGACCGTAGCGGGCGAACGATTCGTCTCACCGATGCAGGAGAAGTCTGGCGACAGTACGCCAGCCGGGCGTTACAGGAACTGGGAGCGGGTAAACGGGCGATTCATGATGTTGCCGATCTGACGCGAGGATCGCTGCGTATCGCCGTCACCCCCACCTTTACAAGCTACTTTATCGGCCCTTTAATGGCGGATTTCTATGCGCGCTACCCCGGCATCACGCTCCAGCTACAGGAAATGTCGCAGGAGAAAATCGAAGATCTGCTTTGTCGCGACGAGCTGGACGTTGGGATTGCCTTCGCGCCTGTGCATTCGCCGGAGCTGGAGGCAATTCCTTTACTGACAGAAAGTTTAGCGTTAGTCGTGGCGCAACATCATCCGCTGGCTGCCTGTGAACAGGTGGCGTTGAGTCGCTTGCATGATGAAAAACTGGTCCTGCTCAGCGCGGAATTTGCCACCAGAGAGCAAATTGACCACTACTGCGAGAAAGCGGGGCTACATCCACAGGTGGTCATTGAGGCGAACTCAATTAGCGCGGTTCTGGAGCTGATTCGCCGCACTTCCCTTTCCACATTGTTACCAGCAGCGATTGCCACACAACATGACGGGCTTAAAGCGATTTCTCTTGCCCCGCCACTACTGGAGAGAACGGCGGTTTTGTTGCGGCGGAAAAATAGCTGGCAGACAGCCGCCGCGAAGGCATTTTTGCACATGGCGTTGGAGGAATGTGCGGATGTTGGCGAGAATGAATCACGGTAGCCACTGACACAGGTCAGTGGCTCTTCAACACAGAGGAAATTACCGTTTGTAATCGATGGCTTCTGGCTGCTCCAGATATACGGTGGTTTGTGCCGGTTGTGTACTGGCAATCACCTTGCCGCCACGTACCGAATAACGTACCGGAACCTGACGGCGCAGCGCATCAAATCCATTTTCAGCCGGCAGGATAATCAGGTTTGCGCTGTTTCCGGCGGCAATGCCGTAATCCTGCAAATTCAATGTTCTGGCACTGTGGTGGGTGATTAAATTCAGGCCATCGTTAATCTGCCCGTAGCCCATCAACTGGCAAACATGCAGCCCCATATGCAGCACTTGCAGCATATTCGCCGTTCCCAGCGGATACCACGGATCGAAGACATCATCGTGACCAAAGCAGACGTTAATGCCGGACTCCAGCATCTCTTTAACGCGCGTGATGCCGCGACGTTTTGGATACGTATCGAAACGTCCTTGCAGATGAATATTGACCAGCGGGTTGGCGACAAAGTTAATACCGGACATTTTCAGCAAGCGGAACAGGCGTGAGGTATACGCCCCGTTATAGGAGTGCATTGCCGTGGTGTGGCTGGCGGTGACTCGCGCGCCCATGCCTTCACGGTGCGCCAGGGCAGCAACGGTTTCGACAAAGCGCGACTGCTCGTCATCGATCTCATCACAGTGAACGTCGATGAGACGGTCGTATTTTTGCGCCAGGGCGAAGGTTTTATGCAGCGACTCCACGCCGTATTCACGGGTAAATTCAAAATGCGGAATCGCCCCCACTACATCTGCCCCTAAGCGTAACGCCTCTTCCAGCAACGCTTCACCGTTGGGATACGACAAAATCCCTTCCTGAGGGAAGGCGACAATTTGCAGATCAATCCACGGCGCGACTTCCTGCTTCACTTCCAGCATTGCTTTCAGCGCAGTTAGCGTTGCATCCGAAACATCGACATGGGTACGCACATGCTGAATGCCGTTGGCAATCTGCCATTTCAGCGTTTGCCAGGCGCGTTGTTTCACATCGTCATGGGTTAATAACGCTTTGCGCTCGGCCCAGCGTTCAATGCCTTCAAACAGCGTGCCGGACTGATTCCAGTTCGGTTGTCCGGCGGTTTGCGTGGTGTCCAGGTGAATATGTGGCTCCACAAACGGCGGTATAACTAAACCTTGTTCGGCATCCAGGCTGTTTTCAGTTATGGGCATCACGCCGGATTGCGCATCAATGGCGCTGATTTTTCCGTCCTGCAGATGAATCTGCCACAGCCCCTCTTCGCCTGGTAACCGGGCGTTAATAATTGTTTGTAAAGCGTTATTTGACACTGTTAGCCTCCACATGCGTCATTGCTGCTGTCGTTTTACGATTCAAAATCGGGTTAAGGATCAGATAGCTCAGCGCGCCACCTAATACCGCGTTGACCGGAACAATTCCCGGTAACCAGTGGCCTGCAGCAATCCCCAAGGCGACCGCCAGAATCGCCACCCAATTGACACTCATCATACGCGTGGTCGCAAAGTGCTCATAGCGGCGACGGTTCATCAGATAGTCGGCAATGATCACGCCACCCACCGGAGGAATAGCTGCCGAAAGGAAGGTCAACCAGCCGACAAAATTGTTATACAGCCATAATGCGCAGACCGTACCGATAATACCGTTGATTACCGAAAGGGTTTTGCTCGACATCCCGGTAATGTTGGCGAAACCTAAACCCGACGCATAGAGCGCGTTATCGTTGGTGGTCCAGATATTTAGCCCCAGCACCACAATCGCAGGCAACAGCAGGCCCTGAGCAATCATCACATCAGAGATATCCGCCATCCCCAGTGCCGCAGCGCCCGCTGCACCGAAAATAAACATCAACGAGTTGCCGAGGAAAAAGGCCACCATCGCCACCAGCACCGCCAGTTTGGCATTGCGACCAAAGCGGACAAAGTCAGCGGTGAGCGTGCCCGCACTGATAAATGACCCCACAACCAGCGCCAGCGCGACATTGAAATCTAACGGTTGTGCGGGAACGACCGCTTTTAAGGCGTCCAGGCCGCCCATGCCGTTAACGGCCAGCCATACGGAATAACCGCCAAGACAGGCGATAGCCGGAACCGCAATCACCGAAAGAACCGTCAGCGCCGAAATGCCAAAGAAGACGGTGACGGTCATCAGTAAACCGGAAACGGCAATCAGCAAATTAATATCCAGCCCGGTTGCCTTACCCACCGGAATAGCAAACATCGCCACGCCAACGCCAAACCAGCCAACCTGAGTTCCGCCCAGTAGCAGTGAAGGCAGCCATGAGCCTTTAACACCAAAAGAGAAGCGAGCAAGAAGATGAGTGGTCAGGCCGGTTTTTGCGCCAATGTAACCGAGAAATGAAGTGTAAATACCGAGGAGAAGATTACCGATGAGAACTGCGAGGAAGAAATCATGATAGCTAAGACCGGTTCCGAGAGTACCGCCGGTCCACATACTGGCGGAAAAGAAGGTTAATCCCAGCATGACGAACGTCAATGCCAATACCCCTTTCCGCGCCGACTGCGGGACTGGCCCCTGGCTAAAGTTGTTATCTTGCGACACGAAATTCCCCCTTTTTGCTGTTTGAAACCCAAAAAATCCGCCGCATTCTATTCATCTGAAGATAAAAAGCAATCGTTTTCGTGGGGAAACATATTTTTTATATGAATGAGTGCAAAAAGGTGGGGGAAAAATTATCGGTGTAAAAACAGTGGGTAGGCATAATAAGACGCGGTAAGCGTCGCATCAGGCATCGGCGCATGGTGTCGGATGCGCCACGCGACGCATCCGACAATACCTTACTCTTCCATCGCCTGGCGGATCTGATCCAACGACGCAGGATCATCAATGGTCGTCAGATCCCCAGGATCGCGTCCTTCGCAAATCGCCTGGATCGTGCGGCGCAGCATTTTTCCGGATCGCGTTTTTGGCAATTGCGAGACAAACCAGACGTGCGCCGGGCGGCCAAAGTTGCCAATCTGGCTGTCCACCAGCGCCATAATCGCCTTCTCTTGCGAGTGCGCCACATCACGATCTTCCAGACTGTCGCTCTCTTTCGGAATGACAAACGCCACCGCCACCTGCCCTTTCAGCGCATCTTTCACCCCAACCACCGCCACTTCGGCAACGCCCGGATGGCTGGAGATACTCTCTTCAATCTCGCGCGTCCCCAGCCGATGCCCGGCAACGTTAATTACATCGTCAGTGCGCCCGAGAATAAAGTGATAACCGTCAGCGTCACGGATGCCCCAGTCAAAGGTGGCGTACACCGGGCGGGAAAACAGCGACCAGTAAGTCTTCACAAAGCGGCCGTCGTCGCCCCAGATGGTCTGAATACACCCCGGCGGCAGCGGCCCTTCCACCACCAGCATCCCTTTCTCGTTGACGCCACACGGTTCGCCGGTGACTTCATTAAGCAACTGCACGTTATAGCCATACATCGGCACGCCGGGGCTTCCCAGACGCGTCGGCCTGTCGTCCAGACCGCGAGCAATCGCCATAATCGGCCAGCCGGATTCGGTCTGCCAGTAGTTGTCGATGACCGGCACATCCAGCGTATTGCTCACCCAACTGGCGGTCGGCTCGTCCAGCGGTTCTCCAGCCAGATAGAGCACTTCCAGCGACGAGAGATCGTGTTTGCGAATTTCAGCGGTAGGGAATTTTTTCAGCACGCGAATAGCGGTCGGCGCTGAGAACATCCGGCTAACCTGATATTTCTCGACGATTTTCCACCACACGCCGCAGTCCGGCCAGGTCGGCAATCCTTCGTAAACGATAGTCGCCATCCCCGCCAGCAGCGGCGCGTAAACGATATACGAATGCCCCACCACCCAGCCGATATCCGATGCGCAAAAGAACACGCCGCCCGCTTTGCCGCCAAAAATGGTGTCCATCGAGGTCGCCAGCGCCACCGCATATCCGCCGACGTCACGCTGCACGCCTTTAGGTTTGCCGGTCGTGCCGGAAGTGTAGAGAATGCAGGAGGTTTCGTTGGATTCCAGCCACGCCACCGGTACCCGCGCGCCGATGTGTTGATAGCGCAACGACGCGAAATCGACATCCCGCCCGCTGACGCGCGCCATTTTCGCCAGTCCGCGATCCACCAGCAAAACATGGCGTGGCTGGTGCTGCGCCTGACTTATCGCATCGTCGAGCAATTTTTTATAGGGAATGATTTTGCCACCGCGCGCTCCGGCATCAGCCGAGACAATCAGCACCGGTTTAGCGTCATCAATTCGCGCCGCCACGCTGTGCGAGGCAAAACCACCAAATACCACCGAATGAATAGCACCAATGCGCGCGCAGGCCAGCAGAGTAATATGCGCTTCGGCAATCATCGGCATATACACCAGCACCCGATCGCCGCGCTGCACGCCCAGTGAGCGCAACATTGAGGCCACCGCGTTCACTTCGTCATGCAGCTGGCGAAAGGTAAAGGTGCGCTCTTCTTCTGTTTCCGAAGAGACGGCAATCAATGCCAGTGCCTCTGGCTGTTTCTCCAGCCAGCGGTCGATAGCGTTGTGGCACAAATTGGTTCGGCCTTCACAAAACCAACGGGCAAACGGCGGATTGCTGTGGTCGAGCGTTTGCGTAAAGGGCGTCTGCCAGTCAATACGCCGGGCCTGCTCGGCCCAGAACTGCTCCGGTTCGTTAATCGAACGCTGATAAAATTCGCTAAAAGACATAATGCTCTCCTGTTGAACTTACGCCTTACCGCCGTTTACTTAAATGACGTACAGGTCGAGATACTCATTGACCGGCATCTGTTCCAGGCGAGTTCTGTCGAGAGAAACCTCCAGAATGCGCTGCTGTTGGCGAGTCGGGAACTGGCGCGCGAGATTGATTTTGAATTTATCGACCAGTTTCGGAATACCATCCTGACGGCGGCGAGCATGACCAATGGGGTACTCCACCACCACTTCTTCAAATCGTGTGCCGTCGGTGAACTCAAGGGTAATGGCATTGGCGATGGCGCGTTTTTCCGGGTCGTGGTAGTCAGCGGTAAATGCCGGATCTTCAAAGCAATTGATCTTCTCGCGCAGGGCGTCGATGCGTTTATCTTGCGCAACGTTGTCCTCGTAATCTGCCGCCGTTAAGCGCCCGAATAACAGCGGGATCGCCACCATGTACTGAATGCAGTGGTCGCGGTCAGCCGGGTTATTGAGCGGCCCCTTTTTGTCGATGATGCGAATACAGGCTTCGTGGGTGCGAATGGTCACTTTTTCGATATCCGCCGCCGTCTTGCCTGCTGCCTGCATCTGTTCATAGAGCGTCATCGCCGCTTCAACTGCCGTCTGGGAGTGGAACTCCGCCGGGAAGGAGATTTTGAACAGCACATTCTCCATGACGTAAGAACCGTACGGACGCTGGAAGCGGAACGATTCACCTTTAAAGGAGACGTCGTAGAAGCCCCATACCGGCGCGGTCAGGGCTGACGGGTAACCCATTTCGCCCGTTTTCGCCATCAGTGCCAGACGTACCGCGCGGGAAGTGGCATCGCCCGCCGCCCAGGATTTACGCGTGCCGGTGTTCGGCGCATGGCGATAGGTGCGCAGCGACTGACCGTCCACCCACGCCAGCGAAACGGCGTTGAGAATTTCCTCGCGGGTCAGGCCGAGCATTTCGGCGACCACGGCGGTGGAAGCCACTTTCACTAACAGAACGTGGTCGAGGCCGACGCGGTTAAAGGAATTCTCCAACGCGATGCAGCCCTGAATTTCATGGGCTTTGATCATTGCGGTCAGCACCTGTTTCATGGTCAACGGCGCTTTGCCGCTGGCGACCGCGTTGCGCGAAAGCCAGTCCGCCGTTGCCAGAATGCCGCCGAGGTTGTCGGAAGGATGCCCCCACTCCGCCGCCAGCCAGGTATCGTTGAAATCGAGCCAGCGGATCATCGCGCCAATGTTAAATGCCGCCTGGACAGGGTCGAGCTGAAACTGAGTTCCGGGGACGCGCACGCCGTTGGGTACGACGGTGCCGGGGACAATTGGCCCCAGAAGTTTTTTACAGGCTGGGTATTCGAGAGCTTCCAGACCGCAGCCGAGCGTGTCGAGCAGGCAGTAATGTGCGGTGTCGTAGGCCACTTTAGAACTGATTTCGTAGTTCATGACGTAATCGACGATATCAACGATTTCACGATCAAATTCCGGGCGGATGTTGTTGATTTGAGCTGACATTGGGTACGTTTCCTTATTGTTATTCGTAGAGGTTTACTGGCGCTTATCCAGCGCGACAAACTGGCGGTCTTCCGGTCCAACATAATTGGCGGAAGGACGGATAATTTTGTTGTCCTGACGTTGTTCAATGATGTGCGCCGCCCAGCCGGTGACACGGGCGATGACAAACAGTGGTGTGAACATCTCGGTGGGAACGCCCATCATGTTGTAGGAAACAGCAGAGAACCAGTCGAGATTGGGGAACATCTTTTTGCTCTCCCACATCACCGTTTCCAGGCGATCGGCGATGTTGTACATCTTCAACGAGCCGCCTTCCTGCGAGAGCTGCTTCGCCACACGTTTGATCACCTGGTGGCGCGGGTCGGCGATGGTATAAACCGGATGACCAAAACCAATGACCACTTCTTTGTTTTCCACCCGCTTGCGGATATCGGCTTCGGCTTCGTCCGGCGTTTCGTAGCGTTGCTGGATCTCCAGCGACACTTCATTCGCTCCGCCGTGTTTCGGCCCGCGCAGTGCGCCAATCGCGCCAATAATCGCGGAATACATATCAGAGCCAGTGCCCGCAATCACCCGACTGGTAAAGGTGGAGGCGTTAAACTCGTGTTCGGCGTACAGCACTAGCGAAATATGCATCGCCTTTTCCCAGCTTTGCGATGGCTTTTCGCCGTGCAGCAGATGCAGGAAGTGACCACCGATGGAGTCGTCATCGGTTTCCGGCTGGATGCGTTCGCCGTTGTGACTGTAGTGATACCAATAAAGGAGAATCGAGCTAAGTGATGCCAGTAGTTTGTCGGCAATATCCCGCGCGCCAGAGACGGTATGTCCCTCTTTTTCTGGCAGCGTGCAGCCGAGCGCGGAAACGCCGGTGCGCATAACATCCATCGGGTGTGACGCCGCCGGTAAGGCTTCCAGCACGGTACGCACGTTAGCCGGTAAACCGCGCAGGGCTTTCAGTTTCGTTTTGTAAGCGGCGAGTTCGTCACGGGTCGGCAGTTTGCCGTGGATCAGCAGATGCGCCACTTCTTCAAATTCGCAATGTTCCGCCAGATCAAGAATATCGTAGCCGCGGTAATGCAGGTCATTGCCGCTTTTACCCACGGTGCAGAGCGCCGTATTGCCCGCCGGAACGCCAGAAAGTGCCACAGATTTTTTCGGTTTAATGACATGGGTACTGTTTTGCAGGATCGTTGTGTCGCTCATGTTGTCCTCGTCATTTGTAGGGTCGAGATATTTTTCGTTGTGTTTTATTTCACCTGGCTACGGGCAAACAGGTCGTCGAGCTTCGCTTCGTACTGGTAGTAGTTGATGCTTTCGTACAGCTCGTTGCGGGTTTGCATGGTATCGATGACGCTTTTCTGCGTGCCTTCCTGGCGCAGGACGTTGTAGACATGCTCAGCGGCGCGGTTCATGGCGCGGAACGCTGAAAGTGGGTACAGCGCCATTGCGACATGGGCGCTGCGTAATTCGTCGGTGGTAAACAGCGGTGTTGCGCCAAATTCGGTAATGTTGGCGAGGATCGGCACCTGCACCGCATCGGCAAACTGGCGGTACATGGCGAGTTCGGTAATCGCCTCCGGGAACAACATCTCGGCACCCGCTTCAACATAGGCCTGTGCACGCTCGATCGCCGCATCCAGCCCCTCTACCGCCAGCGCATCGGTGCGCGCCATGATCACAAAATCAGGATCGGTTTTCGCATCCACCGCCGCGCGGATCCGATCCACCATCTCCTCTTTCGAGACGATCGCTTTGTTCGGGCGATGACCGCAGCGTTTCGCACCAACCTGATCTTCAATATGCAATCCTGCCGCACCGGCTTTAATCATCGATTTCACCGTACGCGCCACGTTAAAGGCCGAAGAACCAAAACCGATATCCGCATCCACCAGCAGTGGCAGCGAACAAACGTCGGTGATACGGCGAATATCTGTCAGCACATCATCAAGGGTAGAAATACCGAGATCGGGCAGCCCCAGCGACCCTGCCGCCACGCCACCGCCGGAGAGATAAATTGCCTGATATCCGGCACGCTGCGCCAACAGCGCATGATTAGCGTTGATGGTGCCAACAATCTGCAATGGATTTTCTTTAGTCAGTGCAGCGCGAAACGCTTTACCTGGAGAGTGTAGAGACATAGCCCATCCTTTGTTATCAACTTGTTATTTTCGTTAATAAAACAAAGCAAGGGGTGTGCCACAATTGCCTTAATAAAATTAAATGTTTAATTTCAATTTGTTAGAGATAACGTCATGAACTAATCCGCAAATATGCGTTTCAGTTAACGTTTCAGGCAATGTTTCACCGCGTTTCATTGCAACAATTATGAAACAAGACTAAACCCAATATTCGGTTTCTTAACTTTGCGGTGCGCTATGGCACATCCACCACGGCTTAATGACGACAAACCGGTTATCTGGACGGTATCTGTAACGCGCCTGTTCGAGCTGTTTCGCGATATCAGCCTCGAGTTTGATCACCTGGCGAACATTACCCCTATTCAGCTTGGCTTTGAAAAAGCAGTGACCTACATCCGCAAGAAACTGGCAAACGAACGCTGTGACGCCATCATCGCTGCTGGCTCTAACGGCGCGTACCTGAAAAGCCGCCTGTCAGTGCCAGTTATTTTGATTAAACCGAGCGGCTACGATGTGTTACAGGCACTGGCAAAAGCCGGAAAACTCACCTCTTCTATCGGCGTTGTCACCTATCAGGAAACCATTCCAGCGCTGGTGGCGTTTCAAAAAACCTTTAATCTGCGCCTCGATCAACGTAGCTACATTACCGAAGAAGACGCCCGCGGGCAGATTAACGAGCTGAAAGCTAACGGCACTGAAGCGGTGGTCGGCGCGGGGCTGATTACCGATCTGGCAGAAGAAGCCGGAATGACCGGAATTTTTATCTATTCCGCCGCCACCGTGCGCCAGGCGTTCAGCGATGCGCTGGATATGACGCGCATGTCGTTACGCCATAACACTCACGATGCCACCCGCAACGCCCTGAGAACTCGTTACGTGCTGGGCGATATGCTCGGTCAATCACCACAGATGGAACAAGTACGGCAGACTATTTTGCTGTATGCCCGCTCCAGTGCAGCGGTGTTGATTGAGGGGGAAACGGGGACGGGCAAAGAGCTGGCGGCCCAGGCGATTCATCGGGAATATTTTGCCCGCCACGATGCGCGACAGGGCAAAAAGTCGCATCCGTTTGTTGCCGTCAACTGCGGGGCGATAGCCGAATCGCTGCTGGAAGCGGAGCTGTTTGGCTATGAGGAAGGGGCGTTTACCGGCTCGCGACGCGGAGGTCGCGCCGGGCTGTTCGAAATTGCCCACGGCGGTACGCTGTTTCTGGATGAGATTGGCGAAATGCCGCTACCTTTGCAGACTCGCCTGTTACGGGTGCTGGAAGAAAAAGAGGTCACCCGCGTCGGCGGGCATCAGCCTGTTCCGGTAGATGTACGGGTCATTAGCGCCACTCACTGCAAGCTGGAAGAAGATATGCAGCAAGGACGTTTTCGCCGTGATCTGTTTTATCGGCTGAGTATTTTGCGTCTGCAATTGCCACCACTGCGCGAGCGGGTGGCGGATATTCTTCCGCTGGCGGAAAGCTTTTTGAAAGTGTCTCTGGCGGCGCTCTCCGCCCCGTTTTCTGCCGCATTACGCCAGGGATTACAGGCAAGCGAAACCGTGCTGGTGCACTACGACTGGCCAGGTAATATTCGTGAACTGCGCAATATGATGGAGCGACTGGCGCTATTTTTAAGTGTGGAACCGACGCCGGATTTAACGCCGCAATTTTTGCAGCTGCTACTGCCGGAACTGGCGCGCGAGTCGGCGAAAACTCCCGCTCCACGCTTACTGACACCACAACAGGCACTGGAGAAATTTAATGGCGATAAAACAGCAGCGGCGAATTATTTAGGCATCAGCCGGACGACGTTCTGGCGGCGGCTGAAAAGCTGAACTGCCGAATGCAGCGCGAACGCTTTATCCGGCATAAATTTCAATAGATGATCACCGATAAACTTACGCATCGGGGATGTTTACATAGGGTTCAGAATTACTTCTTCTTATAAATATTTGCCGTGCCGTGGATCTTATTGTCAGTTTGACCGGAGGTCAGTACCAACACATCAGCCCCTTTTTCATCCGCTTTTTTGATCAAATTTTCTTTCGCGTCTGCAGTCGACATTTCATTGCTGGTTGAAATATCACCTATTTTTTCATACTGCGATTCAACTTTTTCAAATTCCGCTTTGGTCATCAATTCAGCGGCATAGACATTGGTAACGGCTAACGCTAACGCACCGACTAACATTTTAGAGATTATTTTCATATTACGGCTCCAGAGTTGTTATCACACTATCACCCACCCACATTATTGGGTTGATTAATAATTAGTTCAGTCAGGGCATAAACGCCAGTAACCGGAAATAAGACACTTTGTGATCTCTCTCGCACCCGATTATTTTTGGTAGAAATATTATTAAGTTACTTCACTTATTTATGGATGAAATCACGATGGATCCTTTGCACGCCGTTTACCTGACCGTAGGACTGTTCGTGATTACTTTTTTTAATCCGGGAGCCAATCTCTTTGTGGTAGTACAAACCAGCCTGGCTTCCGGTCGACGCGCAGGGGTGCTGACCGGGCTGGGCGTGGCGCTGGGCGATGCATTTTATTCCGGGTTGGGTTTGTTTGGTCTTGCAACGCTAATTACGCAGTGTGAGGAGATTTTTTCGCTTATCAGAATCGTCGGCGGCGCTTATCTCTTATGGTTTGCGTGGTGCAGCATGCGCCGCCAGTCAACACCGCAAATGAGCACACTACAACAACCGATTAGCGCCCCCTGGTATGTCTTTTTTCGCCGCGGATTAATTACCGATCTCTCTAACCCGCAAACCGTTTTATTTTTTATCAGTATTTTCTCAGTAACATTAAATGCCGAAACACCAACATGGGCACGTTTAATGGCCTGGGCGGGGATTGTGCTCGCATCAATTATCTGGCGAGTTTTTCTTAGTCAGGCGTTTTCTTTGCCCGCTGTGCGTCGTGCTTATGGGCGTATGCAACGCGTTGCCAGTCGGGTTATTGGTGCAATTATTGGTGTATTCGCGCTACGCCTGATTTACGAAGGGGTGACGCAGCGGTGAGCAGATAATTTACTCTCTACGTAATCAACCTGATTTGCCGAATCCCGGCCATCGGCGATGATAGCCCCCGTAATGCGTGGTCCTTATTTCCGATAAGTTTATTTGAGTCTTTAGCTTCCCATTTCAGCCCACTCTCCCCTGTGTGGGCTTTTTTCATTGGTCTGACCCGTCCTGAATAGCCAAACAATGGCAATGTTCCACTTTGCAGGGACGATAATAAGGGGATCTGATTCAGAAGAGTTTTGAAAAGTTGGACCGCCATCGAGGCCTCGAACCCCGTACCATACAACAATCCTGGTTGTCGTCTGCTCTTCCTGATGAGCTAATGGCGGTTTTTGATATGAGCCTTACAGCATATTTTCTGTCAGGCTTGAGTGCGATGCGTAAGATACAGAAAAGACCCCACACAAACATGATGGAATTATGATTTTTTTCATATGAATGTCAACCCACACATTCACAAAACATCTGCATGAGATCATTTTTTATACACCGCATGGCTGCGAAACCACTGCTGGTGCTTTTTTAAGCGAAGTGTCGCCGATCACAACAAAATATCGGCGAAAAGGCGGTGGAATGCCATTTGGCATACGGATATACAGATGAAATGATTACCTGCTTTGCGATTCACTCTCTGGTGGAATAACAACTTGCAGGTGGAACCCTTTCTGAACTAAAGAGTGTAGCGGATTTTAACGTGCTTATTTACAGGATAATATCTGTCACCTAATTCCTGCACTCTATTCGATATCCATTCATTTAATCGTGCGTCATCTCTGTATGTTTTTACGTCCAGAACAGAGAGCAATAACATCACCAGTGATTCAGGAAAAACAGGGTGGATATTTTTTAAGTGTAATAATAATCCATGCGCAAGCGCCTGCTTAATGGGCGCGTCTGTCTCCGGAATAGACGACATTTCGCGAAGCCATTTTTCCACACGCATACACTCTTTCCCTTTAGGGAAAATTCTCAGCAAAGGCATATGGTGTTCAAGAAGAATACATTTGCAATCTGTTCGCACTGAATCGATAAACTGCACTAATTTCTTAAGCCCGGTAAAGCGTCCAGCCTGCACATTTGCTTTAATATCAAGAAACGCATCATCCTGGTCATATACCCAAACTGTCCCTTTTTGATTTTCAAGTATGCGAAAAACAAACTTAACCGGGTGATCAGGGTAATCCATCCAGTCATAAAATCCTGGGAAATCATTAAACTGCACATTTATGGTGAGTGCGTTATCGTCTGACCACTCACAGTCTCGTACGGCAGCCATGAGATGAATGAGTTTGTCGTCATCGACTAAATCATCACGACAATCATAAGGATAATCATAATATTGTTTAATCAAAACCTTGAATATATCGACACAGGAAACCAGGGAGCTTTTGATATCCTCTGGTAACTGATTGTTTTTAACCGTATTAAGTATGCTTTGTTGCGTATATGGCATCAAATTATTGTGCGGAGCTTTTAATGATATCATCGCGATCTCTCTTAAATAAAAATAAACGTCGCAGATAATAAAGCTCTGATTAAACCAGGCACTATCAGAAATCGCTCATAACTAACGTGTGAAGTATTGTGTACTGGAGGGAGTTAATTTAACAATTTGAATTTACGTTATAGGTTTTACTGCTACTTTGATATTATTTCGCTCTCCTTAACTAAAAAGTTAAGTGGAGAGCGAAGTTAATATGTTAAACCACAGCGTATTTATTAATTTTTTCAGTCTGTTAGTGTGCGATTATCGATAACAAAACGATATTTCACATCACCACGCAGCATTCGCTCATAGGCTTCATTAATTTGATCGGCCCGAATCATCTCTATATCAGCCACGATGCCATGTTCGGCGCAAAAATCGAGCATCTCCTGAGTTTCTGGAATGCCGCCAATCATAGAACCGGCTATCGCACGGCGTTTCATGATCAGGTTGAAAACTTCCGGCGATTTATGCGGTGTCGCAGGCGCACCAACCAGCGTCATGGTGCCATCACGCTTCAGCAAGGTGGTAAAATCGTCGAGATTATGTGGCGCAGCTACTGTATTCAAAATGAAATCGAAACTCTTCAGATGAGCCGCCATCTCATCGGCATTGCGTGAGTTAACAACTTCATCGGCCCCCAGGGCTTTTGCCGCTTCGCGTTTTGCCTCAGAAGTGGTAAATGCCACCACATGCGCCCCCATCGCGTGGGCCAGCTTGATCCCCATATGTCCCAGACCGCCGATGCCGACCACGCCCACTTTTTTACCCGGCCCGGCCTGCCAGTGACGTAGCGGCGAATACGTGGTGATCCCTGCACACAACAAAGGAGCCACCGCCGCCAGCTGCTCTTGCGGGTGACGAATACGCAGAACATATCGCTCATGAACGACGATCTGTTGTGAGTAGCCGCCCAGAGTATGGCCCGGTTCGTCCGGCGTCGGCGAGTTATAGGTGCCGGTCATGTGATCACAGTAGTTTTCCAGCCCGTCTTCACACTCTTCGCAATGTTTACAACTGTCGACAATGCAGCCGACACCGACCAGATCGCCCGGCGCATGTTTTTCTACCTGATCACCAACGGCTACCACACGCCCCACAATTTCATGACCCGGTACGCAGGGGTAAACCGTCCCCGCCCACTCGGAACGGACCTGGTGGAGATCGGAATGGCAGACGCCACAGTAAGCGATTTCGATTTTGACATCATTCGGTCCCGGTTCACGCCGTGTGATATCCATCGGTTCAAGTGGTTGTTTAGCGGAATATGCACCAACAGCTTTGATCTTCATTGTGTTTACTCCTGATTAGCTATGTGTATTTGGCGACGCCTGATATGTCATCGCGGCAAAACGCGTCCATTGAATATAGCCAATATTTAAACCACCCGATCCAGCCCCAACATGCCGCGAACCTGAATGAAACAGAGCAGCAACGTTCCCCATAAGGCCATCGTCAGGTAGGGGCTTATACCGAGAATATTGAAGCCGCTTTCAATAATTTGCAGAAGAAACAGCGCCAGCACCATACCAATTATCCGCCCGCTGCCGCCGTCCGGATTAACCCCACCGAGTACTGCCGCGAGGATTGACACCAGCAAGTACGATTCGCCATAAGAGGCCTTAGCCGAGTTGAGTTTCGACATCATCAAAAATGCCGCTACCGCACAAAGCAAGGCGGAAATGACATAAACCCAAATCAGCACCCGACGAGTGTTAATGCCGGAGTAAAGTGTTGCTCGTTCGTTAGACCCAATCAGGTAAATGGCTTTACCGAGCGGCGTTTTCTCCAGCAATATCCATAGCCCCAGTGCCACTGCGGCAAACAACCACATCGGTAGCGGAATACCGAACCATTGCGCATGATTCAACCACAGCACCCATGAGGGATAATTGGCAATGGCGCTACCACCTGTCACCAGAATATTTATCCCTTTGAGCAACGTCATCATCCCAAGCGTTGCAAGAATTGGCGACACTCGAATACCAGCAATCAATACGCCGTTACATAAACCGATTATCACCGCCGCGCCAGCGCCCGCCAGTAACGTAGCGACAACCGTAGCAATACCCGGTGGATACTGAGTCGCCACCCACGCCATCACCAGTGAACAGGCGTTAGCAGTGGCTATAATTGACAAGTTAATGCCACCGCAAAGCATGGTCACCGCCATAGCCAACGCCAGAATGCCCAGCACGGGCATTTGCGAAGCGACGGACTGGAAATTACTTATCGACCAGAAAATCTCCGGCATAGTAATGCTGAACGCGGCAACAGTTAGCACCAGCAGGCCGATCAAGTAAAACTCAACGTTATTACGCCACGATTTTTTCATAGCAGACTCCGGTTCTGATGCTGACTCCACGCCGTGGCACTAATGCTGGCAACGATGATGATGCCGGTGATCAATGTTTGCCAGTAAGACGAGACTCCCAATAAATTTAGCCCGTTTTGCATCACTGCCAACAACACCACGCCGAGCAAAGTACCGGTTAACGTGCCGCGCCCGCCGAGCAAACTAGTGCCGCCAAGCACCACCGCAGCCAGTACTGTCAGCTCATAACCCAGAAGAGAATCGGGGGCGACAGTCATCACCGTCCACGACTGCACTACACCCGCAGCGCCAGACATCAATCCCATATAGCCATAGACGAAAAGTTGCAGTTTCAGCACGCTAAAGCCGATGCGACTGGCTGATTCGCGGTTCCCGCCAAGGGCATAAATTTTGCGCCCTACACTGGTGAAATTCATGATAAACGCTGTTAGCAGCACCACCGTAATCATGGCGATCAGCGGCAGACCAAGGCCATAGTCATAGCCATCAGCATCGGTGTACTTGAACAACATAACCCCCTGCTCAAACCACGGCGGAAAGTCGTACAGCCACACACCTTTACTCAACCATAACAGCAGGCCATAGAAAATATTCAGCGTCGAGATAGTGATGATGATAGAAGGCACCCGTAGGCGATTAACCAGTAAGGCGTTAATTAAGCCAAGTAAAATGCCGATGCAGCCCGCCAGTGCAAACGCGACAGCGAAGTTGCCACCAATTTTTTGCAGCAACAGCACCATGCCGTATTGCGCAATGATGGTCATTGCTGGAAACGAAATATCAATTCCACCGGAAATCAACACCACAAACAAACCACAGGCGAGAATAGTCAACATGGCATAGTTATTGGCGAGATCGTACAAATTACCGAATGTCAGAAACTCGTCGCTGCGCCAGGCAAGGCCAACAAACAGCACCACAATCAGTAATGCCAGCCAGAATTCATGGCGTTTTTTCAGTTCAGCCATTTACCACCTCCGCAATCCTGGCCTGAGAACTGCTGTCAGGCAGGAAGCTATGGGTGATCTGACCTTTTTGCATTACCAAAATCCGGTGGCTTTGATACCACGCTTCTTCAATTTCATCGCAGATCATCAATACCGCAATGCCATGAGCCGCCAGATCGCTGATAATGCCGTATATTCCTGCTTTGTTGGCGATATCAACACCGACTGTCGGGCTATCGAGAATCAACAGTCGTGGCCCAATCGCCAGCCATTTGGCGATCGATACTCGCTGCGCGTTACCACCAGAAAGCGTATTCACCGGAAGATGAGGATCAGAGACTTTGATGGTCAATGCCTTGATTAGCCTGTCCACCAGGTCACGAACTTTAGTTTCACTCAGAAAGCCGAAGCGATCTTTTACCTTGTGAAAAACAGTGCTAATGATGTTGTCTTCAATAGATTGCGCCATCACCAAACCGCGCGACATGCGATCTTCCGAAACATAACCAATACCGTGGCGGATAGCGTCCTGGTTACTATGCAGTGTAACCGGCTGGCCGTTGATGAGGATCTCGCCAGCATCCGGTCGGGTCATACCAAACAGACTCAGACATAATTCCGTGCGCCCCGCACCAAGCAGGCCAACAATCGATACCACTTCGCCCGCTTCCACCCGCAAGTTAATATTTAGATATTCCCCATGACGACTTAAATTACGCACCTCAAGCACCGGGGTGCTGGATTTTCCCTGCCACAACTCTCGCACCTGATATTCGAACTCCTGGCCGGTCATCAGGAAACCGAGTTGTTTTGTGGTCATCTCTGCAGCCGGAAAAGTCCCGACCAGCTCACCATCTTTCAGCACTGAAATACGGTCGGAAACTTCCATCACTTCTTCCAGACGATGACTGACGAAGACCACGCAGATCCCGCGTTCACGCAATTGATGCACCACCTGTAATAACCCTTGCACTTCCTGATGGGTCAGCGAAGCGGTTGGTTCATCCATCACGATCAACCGTGCGTCCTGCGCCAGTGCACGGCAAATAGCCACCAGCTGACAGCGGGCAATTGAAAGCTCAGAAACGAGTGTATCCAGTGGCAATGTGACGTTAATACTGGTCATTGCCGCCTGCGCCACCTCACGCAGACGACGGCGGTTAACAAACAGACCGTGGTGATAGTGATTCACGGCGATATTCTCCCAGACACTCAGGTTAGGAAATAAAGAGAGGTCCTGATAAATCACCTGAATCCCCTGCGCCACCGAAGCGGCGGGTGTCAGCTTTGACCAGTTTTTCCCACCAAGCGTAATTTCCGCTCCCTCATCCGGGCGATAAACACCGGACATAATTTTAATCAACGTCGATTTACCACAGCCGTTTTGCCCGGCAAGGCAGTGCACTTCACCCGACATAAAGTCGAGAGAAACATCGCGCAGCGCTCGCGTGGCATGAAACGTTTTGTTGATATGACGAAGGGAAAGGAAAGTTTCCATAACATCCCCTGGCAATAAGAATCGGGGCTTTCGCCCCGAAGAAATGGATTAATAAAGTGAGTCGATATTGTCTTTGTTGACCAGTAATACCTTATGGAAACGGATAATTCGCTTATCCATATCTACGTCGGCCTTACCCAGATTCTGCATTTCTAATCCAGGTTTGATCTCTTCACCCTTCAGCAACGTGCTGGCGACGGCTGCGAGTGCGTAACCTGCAGAGGCCGGACGTAAGTAATCCCTTCGGTGATATCACCACTTTTAATCAGTGATGCCGCCTGTGAAGGGATCATCATGCCATAGACTGCGACTTTATTTTTCGCCCGTTTCTCTTTCACCGCACGTCCCGCGCCAATCGGACCGTTTGAACCAAAGGAGACAACCGCTTTCAAGTCAGGATAGGTTTTCATCAGGTCCAGTGTGGTACGACGTGAGTCATCCACACTCTCGGCAACCGGCATGCGGCGGGTAACTTCATGCATATCCGGGTAATGCTCTTTCTGGTATTTCACCAGCAAGTCAGCCCATAAGTTATGCTGCGGCACGGTCAAACTACCCACGTAAATCACATAGCCGCCCTTGCCCCCCATGCGTTTCGCCATATGCTCAACATATTCAGCGGCAAATTTTTCGTTATCAATGATTTCAATATCCCAGTTAGCACTTGGCTGACCGGGGGATTCGTTGGTCAGAACCACAATTCCGGCATCTCGCGCTTTTTTGAATACCGGTTCCAGCACGTTGGCATCGTTTGGCACGATAGTAATTGCATTAACCTTACGGGCGATTAAATCCTCAATAATTTTAACTTGTTGCGGAGTATCAGTACTTGAAGGCCCCACCTGTGAGGCATTAACACCAAAGGCTTTACCCGCCTCAACCACACCTTCGCCCATGCGATTAAACCACGGCATACCATCGACTTTAGAAATATTCACCACGACTTTTTCCGCTGCCTGGAGCGGCGCAGAAATTAGCGCAGCGCCTAATAACAGCGAAGACACCATATTGATAACAAAACGTTTATTCATCATTTCAGCCTCATTGCAGGGTAGTCAGGAAGTGTTCGCCCAAATTAGCGCGCTGGAGAGAATAAGAATTTTCGAATATTTTTATGCAGAATAAACAGCCCTATTTCAGGCAGCTATTAAAAATATGGTTATAAATATGGACAAAACGGGCAGCAACAATAAGTGTGACATTCATCACGTAAAAAATAGCAAAATAAACAAAATTAGCGATATTTTATGT
>NZ_SJWV01000209.1:0-6580 GCF_004352695.1 Escherichia sp. KCJ4928 | reverse complement strand
TTTTAATCGTGATTGATTTCGGAAAATACTCAGATTAATTACTTTTACTTTTATTTTAACATTATGATTTTTAATGTTATTTATATATAAGTTGTAGCTTATATTTGATATTCATTCCAATTATCCTAAAACCCCATCTCTAATTCCCCGCGCCGTAATTCGCATGCTTTAGTTGTGTATACTCGATCCCGCCCGAAATGTTTTTGGGTAAATCTCCATTCATTCAATGAAGGGAAATTGTTATGAAAAAAGTTCTGTATGGCATTTTTGCCATATCTGCGCTTGCGGCGACTTCTGCGTGGGCTGCACCTGTACAGGTGGGCGAAGCGGCAGGGTCGGCAGCAACGTCGGTTTCGGCGGGGAGTTCCTCCGCGACCAGCGTCAGCACCGTAAGCTCGGCGGTGGGTGTCGCGCTCGCGGCAACCGGTGGCGGTGATGGTTCTAATACCGGGACCACCACAACCACGACCACCAGTACCCAGTAATAAAGTATGTATCCCCAAAATAATTTGAGTCATTGCATCTGTGGCTTGAAGTATGAAGGGATTTACCATAACCACACTCCGGTGTGGTTATTCTGCCCCTCTGGAGAAGAGTCGTGAAGCGACCTGCACTCATTCTTATCTGCCTGCTATTACAGGCCTGTTCAGCCACGACTAAAGAGCTGGGCAATTCACTGTGGGACAGTCTGTTCGGCACGCCAGGCGTACAGCTGACGGACGATGATATTCAAAATATGCCCTACGCCAGCCAGTACATGCAGCTTAATGGCGGGCCGCAATTGTTTGTGGTGCTGGCCTTCGCTGAAGACGGACAACAAAAATGGGTCACTCAGGATCAAGCCACTCTTGTCACACAACATGGTCGTCTGGTGAAGACTTTGCTTGGCGGCGACAACCTGATTGAAGTGAATAACCTTGCCGCCGACCCGCTGATTAAACCCGCACAAATTGTTGATGGTGCAACATGGACGCGCACGATGGGCTGGACCGAGTACCAGCAGGTACGCTACGCCACCGCACGCTCAGTCTTCAAATGGGATGGCACCGATACCGTCAAGGTCGGCAGCGATGAAACCCCGGTTCGCGTGCTGGACGAAGAAGTCTCCACCGACCAGGCGCGCTGGCATAACCGCTACTGGATCGACAGCGAAGGGCAAATTCGCCAGTCGGAACAGTATCTCGGCGCGGATTATTTCCCGGTGAAAACCACTCTCATCAAGGCGGCAAAACAATGATTAAACAAACTATTGTCGCATTGATTTTGAGTGTGGGGGCGTCATCGGTCTTCGCGGCGGGAACCGTCAAGGTATTCAGCAATGGCAGCAGTGAGGCCAAAACGCTGACGGGCGCAGAGTATTTAATCGATCTGGTAGGCCAGCCGCGGCTGGCAAACAGTTGGTGGCCTGGTGCGGTGATTAGCGAAGAGCTGGCAACGGCGGCAGCATTGCGGCAGCAGCAGGCGTTGCTGACACGGCTGGCAGAACAGGGCGCAGATTCCAGCGCCGACGATGCCGCTGCGATTAACGCCTTACGCCAGCAAATTCAGGCGTTGAAAGTGACGGGCAGGCAAAAAATCAATCTTGATCCCGATATCGTCCGCGTTGCCGAACGCGGTAACCCGCCGTTGCAGGGCAACTACACGCTGTGGGTCGGACCACCGCCGTCCACGGTCACGTTGTTCGGGCTTATCAGCCGTCCTGGCAAGCAGCCATTCACTCCAGGTCGCGACGTGGCGAGCTATCTCTCTGACCAGAGCCTGCTCAGCGGTGCGGATCGCAGCTACGCGTGGGTGGTTTACCCGGACGGACGCACGCAAAAAGCGCCGGTGGCTTACTGGAACAAGCGTCACGTAGAGCCGATGCCCGGCAGCATTATTTATGTTGGCCTCGCGGACTCCGTCTGGAGTGAGACGCCTGATGCCCTTAACGCCGACATTCTTCAGACTCTGACGCAGCGGATACCTCAATAATGAAAAAAAGACATCTGCTTAGCTTACTGGCGCTGGGCATTAGCACAGCTTGCTACGGCGAAACATATCCTGCGCCCATTGGTCCGTCGCAGTCGGATTTCGGTGGCGTAGGATTATTACAAACGCCCACCGCGCGTATGGCACGGGAAGGGGAGTTGAGTCTGAACTATCGCGATAACGATCAGTACCGTTATTACTCAGCTTCAGTGCAACTCTTCCCGTGGCTGGAAACAACGCTGCGCTACACCGACGTGCGCACCCGGCAGTACAGCAGCGTCGAAGCGTTCTCTGGCGATCAAACGTATAAAGATAAAGCCTTCGATCTCAAACTGCGTTTGTGGGAAGAGAGTTACTGGCTGCCGCAAGTGGCGGTTGGTGCGCGGGATATCGGCGGTACGGGGCTGTTTGATGCGGAATATCTTGTTGCCAGCAAAGCCTGGGGGCCGTTCGATTTTACGCTCGGCCTGGGCTGGGGATATTTGGGCACCAACGGTAATGTGAAAAATCCGCTCTGTTCAGCCAGTGATAAATATTGCTATCGCGATAACAGCTACAAACAGGCGGGATCTATCGACGGTAGCCAGATGTTCCACGGTCCTGCCTCACTGTTTGGCGGCGTGGAATACCAGACGCCCTGGCAACCGCTGCGCCTGAAACTGGAGTATGAAGGCAATAATTATCAGCAGGATTTTGCCGGGAAGCTGGAGCAAAAAAGTAAGTTTAACGTCGGTGCGATTTATCGCGTTACCGATTGGGCCGACGTTAACCTTAGCTATGAACGTGGCAACACCTTTATGTTTGGCGTTACGTTGCGCACCAACTTTAACGATCTGCGCCCGTCTTACAACGATAACGCCCGCCCGCAATATCAACCGCAGCCGCAGGATGCCATTTTGCAGCATTCGGTGGTGGCGAATCAGTTAACGCTGTTGAAATACAATGCCGGACTTGCCGATCCACAGATCCAGGCGAAAGGCGATACGCTGTATGTTACCGGCGAGCAGGTGAAATATCGTGATTCGCGCGAAGGGATCATCCGTGCGAATCGGATCGTGATGAACGATCTGCCGGATGGGATCAAAACGATCCGCATTACGGAAAATCGCCTTAACATGCCGCAGGTGACGACGGAAACCGATGTCGCCAGCCTGAAAAATCATCTCGCCGGAGAGCCGTTGGGCCACGAAACGAAGCTGGCGCAAAAACGCGTCGAGCCAGTGGTTCCGCAGTCCACCGAGCAGGGCTGGTATATCGACAAATCACGCTTTGATTTCCATATCGATCCGGTGCTGAACCAGTCGGTCGGTGGCCCGGAAAACTTTTACATGTATCAGCTGGGCGTGATGGGAACGGCAGATTTGTGGCTGACGGACCATCTGCTGACCACCGGCAGCCTGTTTGCAAATCTTGCCAACAACTACGACAAGTTTAACTACACCAATCCGCCGCAGGACTCGCACTTACCGCGCGTTCGTACCCATGTGCGCGAGTATGTGCAGAACGATGTCTATGTGAATAACCTGCAAGCCAACTACTTCCAGCATCTGGGCAACGGCTTCTACGGTCAGGTCTATGGAGGTTATCTCGAAACCATGTTTGGCGGTGCGGGGGCCGAAGTGTTGTATCGTCCGCTGGACAGCAACTGGGCGTTTGGTCTGGATGCCAACTACGTTAAACAGCGCGACTGGCGTAGTGCAAAAGATATGATGAAATTCACCGACTACAGCGTGAAAACCGGACATCTGACCGCCTACTGGACGCCATCTTTCGCCCAGGACGTGTTGGTGAAAGCCAGCGTCGGGCAGTATCTGGCAGGGGATAAAGGCGGCACGCTGGAGATCGCCAAACGCTTTGATAGCGGCGTGGTGGTTGGCGGCTATGCCACGATCACTAATGTTTCAAAAGAAGAGTACGGCGAAGGGGACTTCACCAAAGGCGTGTATGTCTCGGTACCGTTGGATCTCTTCTCGTCTGGCCCGACACGCAGCCGTGCGGCGATTGGCTGGACGCCGCTGACGCGTGACGGTGGTCAGCAACTTGGGCGTAAGTTCCAGTTGTATGACATGACCAGCGACCGTAGCGTCAATTTCCGCTAAGTCATGGGAAAGGTGCCAGTTTTCGCAATCACTGGCACCCTCATTCTTAATGGCCTGTTGAGCCATCAGGAACGCAGTTCACCCCCGGTTTGCGATCTGGTGTGTAAAGGCGAAAACATTCTGTCTTCCTGTCCGTCGATATCGGTTGCAGATCTGGTTGCCTGAGCGACTGGGCCATCATTGGGCTGGAGACATTGCTTTGCGGTAGGTCGGCTTTATCAGCAGTACCGAGCGGACCAGCATAAGCAGGAAGAACAGAGACTGATAACATCAAAGCAGCAAAATAAGGCTTCATTTTTACCACCTTTATCAGGTTACGTTTCATTTGTTCCAGAGGAACATGGTCGATTTTTCGCGCATTGCTGGTGGCTGGGAATCACCTGAATGGGTGATTTTTGAATTACCGGCTTTGGTGCGGTTTGTCTTGCCGGATGCGCCGCCAGGCGCGGCTTATCCGGCCTACGGGTAGGTATATCCGGCTTTGGTGGAGGCGCGCTCCAAATCCAGGTTGAACAAAACATACACAAAAAATATAGATCTCCGTCACATTTTTGCGTTATACAGGAAGCTCGCCACTGTGAAGGAGGTACTGCTATGACGTCACTCTCTCGTCCGCGCGTGGAGTTTATCTCCACCATTTTGCAGACCGTACTCAATCTTGGCCTGTTGTGCCTCGGCCTGATTTTGGTTGTCTTCCTCGGCAAAGAAACGGTGCATCTGGCAGATGTGCTGTTCGCGCCAGAACAAACCAGCAAATATGAGCTGGTAGAAGGACTGGTGGTTTACTTTCTCTATTTCGAATTTATCGCGCTGATTGTGAAATACTTTCAGTCCGGTTTTCACTTCCCGCTACGTTACTTTGTCTATATTGGGATCACCGCCATTGTGCGCTTGATCATCGTCGATCATAAATCGCCACTGGATGTGTTGATCTACTCGGCTGCGATCCTGTTACTGGTGATCACTCTGTGGCTGTGTAATTCGAAACGGCTGAAGCGGGAGTAAAAAGACAGCACGCCGAACTGGCGCGGCGTGCTGGACAGGAAGATTACAGCGTAGCAGTTTGTTGTGTTTTCTTCGTTTCCGGTTCCCAGAGGGCTTCCAGCTCCTCAAGGGTTTTACCTTTGGTTTCCGGGACAAATTTCCACATAAATAGTGCTGCCAGAACGCCCATACACCCGTAAATCCAGTAGGAGAAACCGTTGTGGAAATGGGCCACCAGCCAGGAGTTTTTGTCCATCATCGGGAAGGTCCAGGAGACGAAGTAGTTCGCCAGCCACTGGGCCGCCACCGCGATTGCCAGCGCTTTACCACGAATAGCATTCGGGAAGATTTCCGACAGCAGTACCCAGCATACCGGACCCCAGGACATGGCAAAGGCGGCAACATAGAACAGCATCGACAGTAGCGCCACAATACCCGATGCCTGAGTGTAAAACGCGGTACCGAGGCTAAACATACCGATTGCCATTCCGAGTGCGCCGATAATTTGCAGTGGCTTACGACCAAATTTATCCACCGTCATAATTGCCAGTACGGTAAAGGTGAGGTTGATAACTCCGACAATAATGGTCTGCAACAGCGCGATATCCGTGCTGGCCCCCAGCGTTTTGAACACTTCCGGCGCGTAGTACAGCACCACATTGATGCCGACAAATTGCTGGAAGATGGAGAGCATAACGCCGATTACAATCACGCCCACGCCAAACATCAGCAGACGACCACCGGTTTTGCGGCCATGATCCAGGGAGTGTTTAATTTCCTGTACTGCCTGAGTTGCAAGCGTGTTGCCCATAATTTTGCGCAGGATACTTTCCGCCTGTTCTTGCTTGCCGCGTGACATCAGCCAGCGAGGACTTTCTGGCACGGTATACAGCAGCATTAAGAACAGCAGTGCAGGGATACATTCCGAGGCAAACATATAACGCCAGCCGTCAGTATTCAGCCAGCTGGCATCACCGGAACGGGCAATAAAATAGTTTACGCAGTAAACTAAAAGTTGCCCGAAAATAATCGCAAACTGGTTAAATGAAACCAGTTTTCCGCGAATATGAGCTGGAGCCAGTTCCGCAATATACATTGGTGAAAGCATTGAGGCTAAACCAACGCCAATACCGCCAATAATACGATAAATAACAAATTCCGGGACATAACCTGCCAGATAAATAGGGACTGTGTTGTCCGGGTTTATAGAGGTGAAACCAAGTTCTGGCCAGGCAGAACCTACACCAGAAATAAAAAACAGGACAGCAGCAATCTTAAGTGAATCACGACGGCCGAAGCGGTTACTGCAATAACCACCGAGGGCACCGCCGATGATGCAACCAATCAGAGC
Source organism: Escherichia sp. KCJ4928 (assembly GCF_004352695.1). NCBI lineage: Bacteria > Pseudomonadati > Pseudomonadota > Gammaproteobacteria > Enterobacterales > Enterobacteriaceae > Escherichia > Escherichia sp. KCJ4928. The sequence continues at coordinate 178 of NZ_SJWV01000209.1, read as the reverse complement.
GCTGGCTACGCAAAATCCTAACAGGGAGTTGGCAGCGGATTCACTTAAGTTTTGTGGAGCAACAAAGACGGTATTGAGTGACTCAACAGTACCGGAAATAACGGCGGTGTCGTAGCCAAATAATAAACCACCTAATGTAGCGACTAAGGTAATCGAAAATATATAACTGGAATTATAC
>NZ_SJWV01000208.1:0-6603 GCF_004352695.1 Escherichia sp. KCJ4928 | reverse complement strand
CAGAAGGATATGTAGCATTTTTTAACAATTCAACCGTTAGTACAGTCAGGAAATAGTTTAGCCTTTTTTAAGCTAAGTAAAGGGCTTTTTCTGCGACTTACGTTAAGAATTTGTAAATTCGCACCGCGTAATAAGTTGACAGTGATCACCCTGTTCGCGGTTATTTGGTCAAGAAGAGTGGCAATATGCGTATAACGATTATTCTGGTCGCACCCGCCAGAGCAGAAAATATTGGGGCAGCGGCGCGGGCAATGAAAACGATGGGTTTTAGCGAACTGCGGATTGTCGATAGTCAAGCGCACCTGGAGCCAGCCACCCGCTGGGTCGCACATGGATCTGGTGATATTATTGATAATATTAAAGTTTTCCCGACGCTGGCTGAATCGTTACACGATGTCGATTTCACTGTCGCCACCACTGCGCGCAGTCGGGCGAAATATCATTACTACGCCACGCCAGTAGAACTGGTGCCGCTGTTAGAGGAAAAATCTTCATGGATGAGCCATGCCGCGCTGGTGTTTGGTCGCGAAGATTCCGGGCTGACTAACGAAGAGTTAGCGTTGGCTGACGTTCTTACTGGTGTGCCGATGGTGGCGGATTATCCTTCGCTCAATCTGGGGCAGGCGGTGATGGTCTATTGCTATCAATTAGCAACATTAATACAACAACCGGCGAAAAGTGACACAACGGCAGACCAACATCAACTGCAAGCTTTACGCGAACGAGTCATGGCATTGCTGACGACTCTGGCAGTGGCAGATGACATAAAACTGGTCGACTGGTTACAACAACGCCTGGGGCTTTTAGAGCAACGAGACACGGCAATGTTGCACCGTTTGCTGCATGATATTGAAAAAAATATCACCAAATAAAAAACGCCTTAGTAAGTATTTTTCAGCTTTTCATTCTGACTGCAACGGGCAATATGTCTCTGTGTGGATTAAAAAAAGAGTGTCTGATAGCAGCTTCTGAACTGGTTACCTGCCGTGAGTAAATTAAAATTTTATTGACTTAGGTCACTAAATACTTTAACCAATATAGGCATAGCGCACAGACAGATAAAAATTACAGAGTACACAACATCCATGAAACGCATTAGCACCACCATTACCACCACCATCACCATTACCACAGGTAACGGTGCGGGCTGACGCGTACAGGAAACACAGAAAAAAGCCCGCACCTGACAGTGCGGGCTTTTTTTTCGACCAAAGGTAACGAGGTAACAACCATGCGAGTGTTGAAGTTCGGCGGTACATCAGTGGCAAATGCAGAACGTTTTCTGCGTGTTGCCGATATTCTGGAAAGCAATGCCAGGCAGGGGCAGGTGGCCACCGTCCTCTCTGCCCCCGCCAAAATCACCAACCACCTGGTGGCGATGATTGAAAAAACCATTAGCGGCCAGGATGCTTTACCCAATATCAGCGATGCCGAACGTATTTTTGCCGAACTTTTGACGGGACTCGCCGCCGCCCAGCCGGGGTTCCCGCTGGCGCAATTGAAAACTTTCGTCGATCAGGAATTTGCCCAAATAAAACATGTCCTGCATGGCATTAGTTTGTTGGGGCAGTGCCCGGATAGCATCAACGCTGCGCTGATTTGCCGTGGCGAGAAAATGTCGATCGCCATTATGGCCGGCGTGTTAGAAGCGCGTGGTCACAACGTTACCGTTATCGATCCGGTCGAAAAACTGCTGGCAGTGGGGCATTACCTCGAATCTACCGTCGATATTGCTGAGTCCACCCGCCGTATTGCGGCAAGCCGCATTCCGGCTGATCACATGGTGTTGATGGCAGGTTTCACCGCCGGTAATGAAAAAGGCGAACTGGTGGTACTTGGACGCAACGGTTCCGACTACTCCGCGGCGGTGCTGGCTGCCTGTTTACGCGCCGATTGTTGCGAGATTTGGACGGACGTTGACGGGGTCTATACCTGCGACCCGCGTCAGGTGCCCGATGCGAGGTTGTTGAAGTCGATGTCCTACCAGGAAGCGATGGAGCTTTCCTACTTCGGCGCTAAAGTTCTTCACCCCCGCACCATTACCCCCATCGCCCAGTTCCAGATCCCTTGCCTGATTAAAAATACCGGAAATCCTCAAGCACCAGGTACGCTCATTGGTGCCAGTCGTGATGAAGACGAATTACCGGTCAAGGGCATTTCCAATCTGAATAACATGGCAATGTTCAGCGTTTCCGGCCCGGGGATGAAAGGAATGGTCGGCATGGCGGCGCGCGTCTTTGCCGCGATGTCACGCGCCCGTATTTCCGTGGTGCTGATTACGCAATCATCTTCCGAATACAGTATCAGTTTCTGCGTTCCGCAAAGCGACTGTGTGCGGGCTGAACGGGCAATGCAGGAAGAGTTCTACCTAGAACTGAAAGAAGGCTTACTGGAGCCGCTGGCGGTGACGGAACGGCTGGCCATTATCTCGGTGGTAGGTGATGGTATGCGCACCTTGCGTGGGATCTCGGCGAAATTCTTTGCCGCGCTGGCCCGCGCCAATATCAACATTGTCGCCATTGCTCAGGAATCTTCTGAACGCTCAATCTCTGTCGTGGTAAATAACGATGATGCGACCACTGGCGTGCGCGTTACTCATCAGATGCTGTTCAATACCGATCAGGTTATCGAAGTGTTTGTGATTGGCGTCGGTGGCGTTGGCGGTGCGCTGCTGGAGCAACTGAAGCGTCAACAAAGCTGGCTGAAGAATAAACATATCGACTTACGTGTCTGCGGTGTTGCCAACTCGAAGGCACTGCTCACCAATGTGCATGGCCTAAATCTGGAAAACTGGCAGGAAGAACTGGCGCAAGCCAAAGAGCCGTTTAATCTCGGGCGCTTAATTCGCCTCGTGAAAGAATATCATCTGCTGAACCCGGTCATTGTTGACTGCACCTCCAGCCAGGCAGTGGCGGATCAATATGCCGACTTCTTGCGCGAAGGTTTCCACGTTGTCACGCCGAACAAAAAGGCCAACACCTCGTCGATGGATTACTACCATCTGTTGCGTCATGCGGCGGAAAAATCGCGGCGTAAATTCCTCTATGACACCAACGTTGGGGCTGGATTACCGGTTATTGAGAACCTGCAAAATCTGCTCAATGCTGGTGATGAATTGATGAAGTTCTCCGGCATTCTTTCAGGTTCGCTTTCTTATATCTTCGGCAAGTTAGACGAAGGCATGAGTTTCTCCGAGGCGACTACTCTGGCGCGGGAAATGGGTTATACCGAACCGGATCCGCGAGATGATCTTTCTGGTATGGATGTAGCGCGTAAGCTATTGATTCTCGCTCGTGAAACGGGACGTGAACTGGAGCTGGCGGATATTGAAATTGAACCTGTGCTGCCCGCAGAGTTTAACGCTGAGGGTGATGTTGCCGCTTTTATGGCGAATCTGTCACAGCTCGACGATCTCTTTGCCGCGCGCGTGGCGAAGGCCCGTGATGAAGGAAAAGTTTTGCGCTATGTTGGCAATATTGATGAAGATGGTGCCTGCCGCGTGAAGATTGCCGAAGTGGATGGTAATGATCCGCTGTTCAAAGTGAAAAATGGCGAAAACGCCCTGGCCTTTTATAGCCACTATTATCAGCCGCTGCCGTTGGTGCTGCGCGGATATGGTGCGGGCAATGACGTTACAGCTGCCGGTGTCTTTGCCGATCTGCTACGTACCCTCTCATGGAAGTTAGGAGTCTGACATGGTTAAAGTTTATGCCCCGGCTTCCAGTGCCAATATGAGCGTCGGGTTTGATGTGCTCGGGGCGGCGGTGACACCTGTTGATGGTGCATTGCTCGGAGATGTAGTCACGGTTGAGGCGGCAGAGACATTCAGTCTCAACAACCTCGGACGCTTTGCCGATAAGCTGCCGTCAGAACCACGGGAAAATATCGTTTATCAGTGCTGGGAGCGTTTTTGCCAGGAGCTTGGCAAGCAAATTCCAGTGGCGATGACTCTGGAAAAGAATATGCCAATCGGTTCGGGCTTAGGCTCCAGCGCCTGTTCGGTGGTCGCGGCGCTGATGGCGATGAATGAACACTGTGGCAAGCCGCTTAATGACACTCGTTTGCTGGCTTTGATGGGCGAGCTGGAAGGACGAATCTCCGGCAGCATTCATTACGACAACGTGGCACCGTGTTTTCTTGGTGGTATGCAGTTGATGATCGAAGAAAACGACATCATCAGCCAGCAAGTGCCAGGGTTTGATGAGTGGCTGTGGGTGCTGGCGTATCCGGGGATTAAAGTCTCGACGGCAGAAGCCAGGGCTATTTTACCGGCGCAGTATCGCCGCCAGGATTGCATTGCGCACGGGCGACATCTGGCTGGCTTCATTCACGCCTGCTATTCCCGTCAGCCTGAGCTTGCCGCGAAGCTGATGAAAGATGTTATCGCTGAACCCTACCGTGAACGGTTACTGCCTGGCTTCCGGCAGGCGCGGCAGGCGGTCGCGGAAATCGGCGCGGTAGCGAGCGGTATCTCCGGCTCCGGCCCGACCTTGTTCGCTCTATGTGACAAGCCGGATACCGCCCAGCGCGTTGCCGACTGGTTGGGTAAGAACTACCTGCAAAATCAGGAAGGTTTTGTTCATATTTGCCGGCTGGATACGGCGGGCGCACGAGTACTGGAAAACTAAATGAAACTCTACAATCTGAAAGATCACAACGAGCAGGTCAGCTTTGCGCAAGCCGTAACCCAGGGGTTGGGCAAAAATCAGGGGCTGTTTTTTCCGCATGACCTGCCGGAATTCAGCCTGACTGAAATTGATGAGATGCTGAAGCTGGATTTTGTCACCCGCAGTGCGAAGATCCTCTCGGCGTTTATTGGTGATGAAATCCCGCAGGAAATCCTGGAAGAGCGCGTGCGCGCGGCGTTTGCCTTCCCGGCTCCGGTCGCCAATGTTGAAAGCGATGTCGGTTGTCTGGAATTGTTCCACGGGCCAACGCTGGCATTTAAAGATTTCGGCGGTCGCTTTATGGCACAAATGCTGACCCATATTGCGGGCGATAAGCCAGTGACCATTCTGACCGCGACCTCCGGTGATACCGGAGCGGCAGTGGCTCATGCTTTCTACGGTTTACCGAATGTGAAAGTGGTTATCCTCTATCCACGAGGCAAAATCAGTCCACTGCAAGAAAAACTGTTCTGTACGTTGGGCGGCAATATCGAAACTGTTGCCATCGACGGCGATTTCGATGCCTGTCAGGCGCTGGTGAAGCAGGCGTTTGATGATGAAGAACTGAAAGTGGCGCTGGGGTTAAACTCAGCTAACTCGATTAACATCAGCCGTTTGCTGGCGCAGATTTGCTACTACTTTGAAGCTGTTGCGCAGCTGCCGCAGGAAGCGCGCAACCAGCTGGTTGTCTCGGTGCCAAGCGGAAACTTCGGCGATTTGACGGCGGGTCTGCTGGCGAAGTCACTCGGTCTGCCGGTGAAACGTTTTATTGCTGCGACCAACGTGAACGATACCGTGCCACGTTTCCTGCACGACGGTCAGTGGTCACCCAAAGCGACTCAGGCGACGTTATCCAACGCGATGGACGTGAGTCAGCCGAACAACTGGCCGCGTGTGGAAGAGTTGTTCCGCCGCAAAATCTGGCAACTGAAAGAGCTGGGTTATGCAGCCGTGGATGATGAAACCACGCAACAGACAATGCGTGAGTTAAAAGAACTGGGCTACACCTCGGAGCCGCACGCTGCCGTAGCGTATCGTGCGCTGCGTGACCAGTTGAATCCAGGCGAATATGGCTTGTTCCTCGGCACCGCGCATCCGGCGAAATTTAAAGAGAGCGTGGAAGCGATTCTCGGTGAAACGTTGGATCTGCCAAAAGAGCTGGCAGAACGTGCTGATTTACCCTTGCTTTCACATAATCTGCCCGCCGATTTTGCTGCGTTGCGTAAATTGATGATGAATCATCAGTAAAATCTATTCATTATCTCAATCAGGCCGGGTTTGCTTTTATGCAGCCCGGCTTTTTTATGAAGAAATTATGGAGAAAAACGACAGGGAAAAAGGAGAAATTCTCAATAAATGCGGTAACTTAGAGATTAGGATTGCGGAGAATAACAACCGTCGTTCTCATCGCGTAATCTCCGGATATCGACCCATAACGGGCAATGATAAAAGGAGTAACCTGTGAAAAAGATGCAATCTATCGTACTCGCACTTTCCCTGGTTCTGGTCGCTCCCATGGCAGCACAGGCTGCGGAAATTACGTTAGTCCCGTCAGTAAAATTACAGATAGGCGATCGTGATAATCGTGGCTATTACTGGGATGGAGGTCACTGGCGCGACCACGGCTGGTGGAAACAACATTATGAATGGCGAGGCAATCGCTGGCACCCACACGGACCGCCGCCACCGCCGCGCCACCATAAGAAAGCTCCTCATGATCATCACGGCGGTCATGGTCCAGGCAAACATCACCGCTAAATGACAAATGCCGGGTAACAATCCGGCATTCAGCGCCTGATGCGACGCTGGCGCGTCTTATCAGGCCTTGTATTATCCCTCCAGTGCAGAGAAAATCGGCCAGTTTTCTCTGCCTGCAGTCCGCATGCCGTATCGGGCCTTGGGTTCTAACCTGTTGCGTAGATTTATGCAGCGGACT
>NZ_SJWV01000207.1:0-6635 GCF_004352695.1 Escherichia sp. KCJ4928 | reverse complement strand
TTATTTCCCATAACAATTCCTTAAATTTAAATATGGCAAGCTACATGTTTTGTTATATGAATAAAAATCCCCTCTCCGGTAAGAGAAGGGATTGAGGATTTACAGACTTCTGGAAGGTTGCGCAGCTCTTACAACACGCGGTTGATCTTCCGCAGCGTCTTCCAGCGCACTTAAATCACGGTCTTTCACTTCTGGCATTTTCAGCGCAGAGATTAAACCAATCACTGAATATGCCATGATCATAATGGCGATCGGATACCAGGATTCCGTCATGGTGCAGAAAATACCCGCCAGGATAGGACCAAAACCGGAAGCGATAAGACCACCAATTTCTTTAGAAATGGCCATCCGGGTAAAGCGGTTTTTACAGCCGAACATTTCTGCCATGGTAATGTTTTCCAGAGCAAATAATCCCAGCACCGCACAGTTATGAATCACAATCAGTGCAACCATAATGGTGCTCGGGGCATAGCTTTTATCTACAATGATAGAAAGCATTGGCCATGCCAGCACAATCGCGGAGGTATTCATAATAATATACGGGATCCGGCGACCAATTTTATCGGATAACCAACCAAGGAACGGAATGGTCATAAAGCCGAGAATCGAACTAATCATCAATGCATCTGTTGGAATTGCTTTGTTAAACAATAACGTCTGCACTAAATAGCCTGCAAGGAAAGTCTGAATTAACCCGGAGTTACCCGCCTGACCAAAACGCAGCCCTGTTGCCAGCCAGAAGGATTTGCTCTGGAACATGCTACCAGCAGGTGCAGGTTTTGCTGTGGGTTGGTTGCTGTCATTAACCTTCTCAAAGACCGGGCTTTCTTTCAGATTCATACGTAACCAGATAGCAAAGACCATCACGACAACGCTCGCCAGGAACGGTATACGCCATCCCCACGCCAGCAGTTCCTCTTTACTGAGAATGAAGAACATAAAGGCCCAGATTGCCGTTGCGCTCAAGGTTCCGCAGTTAGTTCCCATAGCTACAAATGAGGAGATAATTCCGCGCTTACCTTTTGGTGCATATTCCGCCAGCATCGTACCGGCACCGGAAATTTCCGCACCTGCACCCAACCCCTGAATAATACGCAGCGTCACCAGCAAGATGGGGGCAAAAACACCAATCTGTGCATAGGTCGGTAACACACCAATTAAGGTGGTACAGATCCCCATCATGGTGATGGTAATAAAGAGCACTTTTTTACGCCCTATTCTGTCGCCCATTTTGCCGAAAATAAATGCTCCGACAATACGCGCCACATAACCTGCACCGTAGGTTCCCATTGCCAAAATTAACGCCATTGCCGTTGATGATTCAGGAAAAAATATTTCATGAAACACCAACGCTGCGCCGAGCGAATATAACTGGAAATCCATAAATTCAAGCGCAGTGCCCAGCCATCCCGATACTGCTGCTTTCACCAAATCCTTAGTGCTTCTTTCGTGTTTTTCTATTGTCATAATGGTTATCTCTAAAAAAGAGGTAAGATGCGTACTACTTACTCGCCGTTATTGGTATTATTCAGAAAAAGTGAGTAAGACTTTGCAGCAATGTTTTTGATCCTGTTCAAATAAACTAATGGCATCAGCAACATGCTGGAAATCAAACGTATGGGTAATTAATTTTTCTGGTTTAATTAACCCTTTACTTAACCAGTCGATAACGACCGGGAATTTATTTGCATTTAAGCGTGAAGAGAAAATAGAGAGTTCTTTTCCGGTAATTCCTTGCTGAATCACTTCAGACGGTTCACTGGAGAAGCCCATCAATACAATACGTGCCGCTGGAGAAGCCAGCGTTACGGCCTCTTTCAGGATAGAAGGATGACAAGCCGCATCGATAATTAATGTCGGCTTGATGCCTTTTTCAGTGAAAATCTCGCCAAGCGGTGTCTGGCTGTTATTAATCGCCCAGTCTGCCCCGCTCTCTTTCGCTTTTTCCAGTCGTTCATCAATGCGATCGGCAACAATCACATTTTTAACGTTATAGACGCCTTTTAATACCTGAACGATCGTCAGGCCGATTGGACCGGCACCATAAACCAGAACGGTATCATTTTCAGTCGGTTGACCATGACCGGTAACGTTAGTCGCAATGGTAAAAGGTTCGATCATCACCGCATATTGATCGGCCACTGCTTCAGGAATTTTCCACGCATTTTTTGCCGGAACCACGGCATATTCACTGAAACCACCGTCAGCGTGCACACCTAATACAGCAAGTGTCGTACAAACGTTCGGCTTACCTATAGAGCACGGATAGCAATGCCCACAGCTGACCACCGGATCGACAGCAACGCGTTCACCGACTCTGGCGCTTTCCACACCTTCACCCACCGCATCAATGACGCCAAAGAATTCATGACCAATGACGCGCGGATATTTCGCAAAAGGATTATGCCCACGGTAAATATGGCTATCTGAACCACAAATTCCGGCAAGTTTCACTTTTACTCGTACTTCACCCGCTGACGGGGTGGGTATTTCACGTTCGATAATCGACAGTTGATTCGGTTTTTCAATTAAAATGCTTTTCATTACCTTACTCCTTACCAGTTCCACAGCGTGCCATCTTCCAGACGTGCGACTGGCAGATAAGCAGGTTCATAGGGATATTTCGCCGCCAGCTTTTCATCGAATTCGATGCCAAGACCCGGTTTGTCTCCCGGATGCATATAGCCGTTATCGAAAGTCCAGTTGTGCGGGAAGACTTCGAGCATTTGTTCGGAATAACCCATGTACTCCTGGACACCGAAATTGGGGACCCACAGATCAAAGTGCAGCGCCGCAGCCATGCAGACTGGTGACAAATCGGAAGGACCGTGTGAGCCAGTACGTACCTGATACAGCGAAGCAAAATCGGCAATCCGGCGCATACCGGTAATTCCGCCTGCATGGGTCAGCGTGGTGCGGATATAATCGATGAGTTGCTCTTCAATCAGTTGTTTGCAGTCCCAGATGCTGTTGAAGACTTCACCCACTGCGATGGGTGTGACGGTATGTTGGCGAATGAGACGGAAGCATTCCTGGTTTTCTGCAGGCGTCGGGTCTTCCATCCAGAACATGCGATAATCTTCAATGCTTTTACCAAAGCGCGCCGCTTCAATAGGCGTTAAGCGATGGTGCATGTCATGCAGCAAATGTTCATTAAAACCAAACTTGTTACGTACCGCGTCAAGCAATTTCGGCATGAAATCGAGGTATTTCTCCGTCGACCACAGCTGCTCTTCCGGCCACTGTCCTTTGGTTGCGGGTTCATAAGCCAGACCTTTACCTTTCGACATGCCGTAGGTGGTTTTCATACCAGGGATTCCGCACTGCACGCGGATGGCTTTGAATCCCAGCTCCTGATGACGGGCATAATCATCCAGAGCTTCATCAATACTGTGACCGGTGGTATGGCAATAAACCATCACCCCTTCACGAGACGCGCCGCCGAGTAACTGGTAAAGCGGCATGTTGGCAGCTTTGGCTTTAATATCCCACAGCGCCATATCAACCGCTGAAATGGCCGACATCGTAACCGGACCGCGACGCCAGTAAGCACCTTTATAGAAAAACTGCCAGATATCTTCGATACGGTGCGCATCGCGACCAATAAGCTGCGGACAAAGGTGATCCTGCAAATAAGAGGCCACGGAAAGCTCACGTCCATTGAGGGTGGCATCCCCAAGGCCCGTAATACCGTCCTCAGTGGTGATTTTTAATGTGACGAAATTACGCCCCGGACAGGTAACAAAAACTTCAGCCTTTACGATCTTCATGTTCGATTCCTTGCATCGCTTGTCGTGATGCATGAAATCTACGCAACTGAGCTACTACCATACAAGTATAAAGATCGAAAAAAGCCGGAGTGATCACAAAAAAAGGCGTATATTTGCGCTGTGAATGGTTGACAAAAGATGAAATAGAATACCTTTTGTCAGCTGACACTTCCTCTTATCTTATTGATAAAATGGATTTATGTTCCTACGTGCGCCCCCAGCCCGCAACAATGATCAACATGCCGCAAAGCGCAATCAACGCACCCGTCCAGTCATAAAGAGTCAGTTTCACGCCATCCACAACGCGCAGCCACATCAACGCCGTGCAGACATAAACGCCACCATAAGCCGCGTAAACACGCCCACTCGCCGCTGGATGCAACGTTAACAACCAGACAAACAGCGCCAGTGAAATCCCCGCCGGAAGCAACAGCCAGATACTGGCGTTTCGTTTTAACCACAACCAGGGCAGAAAGCATCCAATAATTTCACACAGCGCAGTAGCAAAAAATAGTAACGTTGTTTTAATCATCTTTGTCTCTTATTGACATCATGTATAGTTATAGGGCGACATAATATCATCAATATAAACACCCTCCTGGTACGTTTTGCGTCCGCAGTGGATGGTGTAGAATCACCTTTAATCATTCATACAGGGAATGAATTATGAAAATCACTCTCAGCAAACGAATCGGCCTGCTCGCTATTCTGCTGCCTTGCGCACTGGCATTGAGCACAACTGTTCATGCCGAAACTAACAAACTGGTGATTGAGTCTGGCGACAGTGCACAAAGCCGCCAGCACGCCGCTATGGAAAAAGAGCAATGGAATGACACGCGCAATCTGCGCCAGAAAGTGAATAAACGCACTGAAAAAGAGTGGGATAAAGCCGACGCCGCTTTTGATAACCGCGATAAATGTGAGCAAAGCGCCAACATCAATGCCTACTGGGAGCCCAATACTTTGCGCTGCCTGGACCGTCGAACTGGCCGCGTTATTACCCCCTAACCTGTTATTGATTTAAGGAATGTAAGGACACGTTATGCCAAGCGCCCACAGTGTTAAGCTACGCCCGCTGGAGCGTGAAGATTTACGCTATGTACATCAACTCGACAACAACGCCAGTGTGATGCGTTACTGGTTTGAGGAACCCTACGAAGCCTTTGTTGAACTCTCTGATCTGTATGATAAGCATATTCACGATCAGAGCGAACGGCGCTTTGTGGTGGAATGTGACGGCGAAAAAGCCGGTCTGGTGGAGCTGGTGGAAATTAACCATGTTCATCGCCGCGCAGAATTTCAGATAATTATCTCCCCGGAGTATCAGGGGAAAGGTCTGGCAACCCGTGCCGCCAAATTAGCAATGGACTATGGCTTTACCGTTCTCAATCTCTATAAGCTGTATCTGATCGTTGATAAAGAGAATGAAAAAGCGATTCACATTTACCGCAAGCTTGGCTTTTCGGTTGAAGGTGAATTGATGCACGAGTTCTTTATTAATGGTCAATATCGTAATGCCATTCGCATGTGTATATTCCAGCATCAGTATCTGGCAGAGCACAAAACACCGGGTCAGACTCTCCTGAAGCCGACCGCACAATAGCATTAATAATAATCGATCGTATTTTTGATGGTGTAAACCCGTTCGACGGCGGGTTTTACTCCTTCATCAACAATGATTAGCTGACAGTCCACCGGATTAGCGTGACTGTCATATTCACAGCTCTGTTTTACATTACCAACCCGTTGATTATTCAGTAAAGTAACCGCTGTGTAATCTAATTTTTTGATCGGATCCGTTGATGGCGTGGCGCTGACAGATAATGTTTTGTCGTTACTTTTCGTGGTTTTACCCAGCGGATAACCCTGATCATCATAGCGATATTCCATCTGCATTTGTTTGCTGCTGGCTTTAATCACGAAGCCATTATCATCGGTTTCCCAACTCACCCCGGCAGAAGGTAATTCTGCTAGCTGGCATTTTCCTTGTAAACGTACTCTCTTCTCCAGCGTCTCGGCATCACGGTAATAATTGGCGTCCAGTACCAGAGCGACCACGGTATTATTTTCCAGATCCAGTAATTCGAGTGAATCAAAACAGCCTTCTTCCGACAAAGTCCCAGAAACACGTTTCGTCACTTCACCTTGCTCATCCATTAATGTCTGAGTGAAATCTTTTACCGGACCACGCAGCGGATCAAAATCGAATTCATTAGAGAAACTGGCCATCTCAGGGGTAAATGAAAGTGTTACCTCTGTGCGGTCACATCCTGTGAGGAATATCGCGAGTAAGCATGGTAGTAATTTGTATTTCACAACAGTCACCAGAGAGTAGAGATGATTCTCAATCATAGTAGCAAATACAGTACTTTACACGTTAAATGCTATGCTTAAAGAAGTTATCTTCGCGTAAGGAGCTTATGATGAAACTCTCAACCTGCTGTGCCGCGCTTCTGCTCGCCCTCGCCTCACCCGTGGTACTCGCCGCGCCGGGATCCTGTGAGCGCATACAGAGCGATATATCACAGCGCATTATCAATAATGGCGTACCCGAAAGCAGCTTCACGTTAAGTATTGTACCCAATGACCAGGTTGATCAGCCTGATTCCCAGGTCGTCGGCCATTGCGCTAATGATACGCATAAAATTCTCTATACCCGCACCACCAGCGGTAACGTCTCTGCTCCCGCGCAGTCTACCCAGGATGGCGCGCCTGCCGAACCGCAGTAATACATTATCGACTGAACGCCGGATACGACACATCCGGCGATTTGAACATACAACATAATCCCACCTTATTACTCATACCCTTCTATTGATATGGATTAATAATTCTTAACCCAAAATGGGTAGACTCCCTCTATTG